>CAZSSR010000001.1:0-33088 GCA_964609605.1 uncultured Bacillaceae bacterium
GAAGAGATTAACCGTCAACTAACAAGTGTTTTGGCAGATATTCATTTTGCACCAACAGAATGGTCTGCTAATAACTTAATAAAAGAAAATAAAAATATAGAGAATATTTATATTACAGGAAATACAGTAATAGATTCATTTAAAACTACAGTACAAAAGGATTATACTCACCCAATTTTTAATAAAATAATTGATAAAAAAATGGTTTTGCTGACTGCACATAGAAGAGAAAATTTAGGACCACCGATGGAAAGAATATTTAGGGCAGTTAATCGCTTAGTAAATATGCATGATGACATAGCTGTGATTTTTCCAGTTCACCTAAATCCATTAGTTCAGGAAATTGCTTATAAAATTTTAGGAGATAATGAAAGTATTCATTTGATCGAACCGTTAGACGTGATTGATTTTCATAATTTTGAAGCTAGAGCCTATTTAATTCTTACGGACTCGGGTGGTTTACAGGAAGAAGCACCTTCCTTTGGAGTTCCTCTTCTTGTTTTGCGAGATACAACAGAACGACCAGAGGGAATTGAGGCAGGAACATTAAGATTAGTAGGAACGGATGAAAATGAAATTTATAATAATGCGCATGAATTACTAAGTGATAAATCTGCTTATAATAAAATGGCAAGAGCAGTAAATCCATATGGGGATGGCAAGGCATCTGACAGAATTGCAGACATTATAATTAAGCACATTAGAAAGTAGACATTTATTACCACTAAATTGTTTGAATTTTGTGTGAATTTTATCTTGCATTAGTCAAAGTGTTTTTGGTATACTGTCAATTGGTGTACATAATAAATTTTAAAAATTTGTTGGTGAATCGAATATGAATAAAGATAAAAACAAGGATAATCCTTGGCGTGCAATGGCAGTTGTTGGTGCCATGAGCGCTGATTTAGCAGTAATGGTTATTATCGGAGTTTTTGTAGGTAATAAGCTAGATCAGAACTTTCAAAGCGCACCAATATTTTTAATAATTGGGTTAGTCTTAGGGTTACTTCTTGGAATTCTTTC
Organism: uncultured Bacillaceae bacterium; assembly: GCA_964609605.1. Classification (GTDB taxonomy): domain Bacteria; phylum Bacillota; class Bacilli; order Tepidibacillales; family Tepidibacillaceae; genus CAZSSR01. The sequence goes on from CAZSSR010000001.1 coordinate 1,024, forward strand.
GATAATAAAACTAATAAAAATTTTTTTAGAGGATTGATCTTTAATTGTGGATTCTTTAGGAGATTATAAATTAAAGGTAATAAGAATTTCGAAATATTCATTTATTTTATTATTTGTTTATCTTATCGGAGTTTTTACTCCTTACACATCAATATTTTTAGGCTTATTAATTGGTACAAGTGCTAGTTTAATAAATACTATATATACTGCATGGAAGGTTAATAAAATAGGTGAGATAGCAGCAAGAACAGAGGAGCATGGTAAAACTAAATATGCTTCTACAGGGATGTTAACAAGAACAGCATTTTCTGTCTTAATAATTTTATTTGTTTTGCAATACCCTCAATATTTTAATATCTATTCCACCCTGATAGGCTTATTTACTACTCAAGTGATTTCAGTTGTGGATAGCATAAAACATGATTAATAGATTGACAAAAAAACAAATTATTATAGGAAAGGAGTGAAAGCCTTGGAACATATACAACCTGTATGGGCTCCAGAAGCTATTCCATGGTTGCAATTTAATCTTTCAACATCTTTAATGATAATTGTAACTTCGATAATCGTATTTATTTTGGCAGTAGTTGCGACAAGGAAATTAACTTCAGGCGTGCCAACAGGAATACAGAATGTTTTTGAGTGGATAGTAGATTTCGTTCATGGGATCTTAGGAAGTACAGTGGGCCTGAAAAAAGGTGCGAAGTTCGTATACCTTGGTTTAACGTTAATACTATTTATTTTTATCGGGAATATGTTGGGATTACCACTGAATTTCATCACTGCCCATCACGAACCTTTAACTATTCTTGGCTCAGAAATTATTACAGAGGAAATGATACTTGAATCAGAAATCATCCATAATGGAGAACAAGTAGTAGAAATAGCTTGGTGGAAATCACCTACAGCTGATCTTAGTGTAACATTGGCATTATCATTTTCTATAATCCTTTTAACTCATATATTAAGCGTACAATATAAGGGAGCAAGAGCTTATCTTAAACATTATTTTGAACCATATCCTATCTGGTTACCACTTAATATCATAGAGGAAATTTCAAAATTCCTAACGTTAGGAATGCGTCTTTACGGCAATATTTTTGCTGGTGAAGTACTAATAGGAGTTATTCTTGCTCTCGGATTTGTTGGAATTATTCCGTTAGTGGTATGGCAAGGGTTTAGTGTTTTTGTTGGATCAATCCAAGCTTATGTATTTACCATTCTAAGTATGGTTTACATATCTCAAAAAATATCAACTGAACATTAATTAGTTAGAACAATAAATAGTTAGAAATTTTATTAATAATAATTAGTTATTAATAATATTATATTAAATTATTTTTTAGAGGAGGATATATAATGGGACTTTTAGGGGCAGGTATTGCTGTGGGTTTAGCGGCATTGGGTGCTGGTATTGGTAATGGATTAGTTATCAGTCGTACAATCGAGGGAATTGCTCGTCAACCTGAGGCACGTGGGATTTTACAAACTACAATGTTTATTGGTGTAGGTTTAATTGAAGCATTACCTATTATAGCAGTAGTAATTGCATTTATGTTAATGAGTGCTTAAGATAGTACCTTGGCAGGGGGCTATAACCCTTGCCTTCCTTTAATTAAGGGAGGGAGTGTGAAAAATTATGGAAATACTTTGGGGCACAGTTGCTCTACAAATAATAGCATTCACTATATTATTTCTACTTTTATGGAAATTTGCGTTTGGCCCATTAGTTAATTTAATGAACAAGCGTCAAGAGAAGATTGAAGAGCAAATTACCAGTGCAGAGAACAATATGGTGGAATCAGAAAAAACTTTAAAACAACAAAACGAAGCTTTTGCAAAAGCTCGTGTTGAGGCTCAAGAGATTATTGAGAGAGCACATATTTCTAGCTCTAAGCAAGCGGATGAATTAATTGTTGTTGCGAAGGCAGAAGCAAAACGTCTTAAAGAACAAGCAGTTCAAGACATCCAACATGAGAAAGATAAGGCTATTATAGAATTGCGCAATGAGGTAGGATCCTTATCTGTACTAATTGCTTCAAAAATGATTGAGAAGGAATTAGACGTTAAAGAACAAGCTAAGTTTATTGATGAAATGATTAAGGAAGCAGGAGAAGTCCAATGATTGAGGGGATAGCTGCTAAACGATATGCGAAGGCTTTATTTGAGATAACAAAGGATTCTGAATTATTAGAAAAAGTAGAACAAGACTTACATTTAGTAGTAAAGGTGATTTATAGTAATGAAGATATAAAAAACTTTTTAAATCATCCACAAATTACGAGAGAAGTAAAAAAAGATATTATCAATTCCGCATTTAGCAAAAATATTTCACAAATAACTAAAAATTTTATATTTCAATTAATAGATAATAATCGTCAAGATGCTTTAGAAGGAATATTAAGCGAGTATATTAAGATGGCGAATAATTATCGTGGAATTATTGATGTTGAAGCATTATCTGTAGTAGCTTTAAATGATGTGGAGAAAGAAAAAATTACAAATTCTTTTACCAAAAGATTTAATAAACAAATCCGATTAAAAAATACTATTGACCCATCAATTATTGGTGGCATGATAGTTCGTATCGGAGATAAAGTATATGATGGAAGTATTAGAACAAAATTAAAAGTGATGAAAAGAAACCTTACAACATCGCGAGTTTAAGGATAGGGGTGAAGATATGAGTATTAGACCTGAAGAAATCAGCTCGCTAATTAAAAAGCAAATAGAATCTTACGAATCTAAGATTGAAGTATCTGAGGTTGGTACTGTTATTCAAGTTGGGGATGGCATAGCTCGTATACATGGTTTAGAAAATGCTATGGCTGGTGAATTATTAGAATTTGCTAATGGCGTAATGGGCATGGCTCAAAATTTAGAAGAGCATAATGTCGGTGTAATTATCCTTGGACCATTTTCTGATATTCGTGAAGGAGATCAGGTTAAACGCACAGGTAGAATAATGCAAGTTCCTGTTGGTGAAGCGTTACTTGGGAGAGTTGTAAATGCACTTGGACAACCTATCGATGGTAACGGTCCGATTAACACAACTGAATATCGACCAATCGAATCACCTGCACCAGGTGTAATTGATCGAAGATCTGTACATGAACCAATGCAAACAGGTATTAAAGCAATTGATTCAATGGTTCCTATTGGACGTGGACAACGTGAGCTGATAATTGGAGACCGTCAAACAGGTAAAACTGCAATAGCAATCGATGCAATTATAAATCAAAAAGGGCAAGATATGATTTGTATTTATGTAGCTATTGGACAAAAACAATCAACTGTAGCAAGTGTAGCAGAAACTTTACGTAAGAATGGCGCTATGGAATACACAATTATCGTAACTGCAGGAGCATCAGAACCTGCACCATTATTATATTTAGCACCTTATGCAGGAGTTTCAATGGGTGAATATTTTATGTATAAGGGACAACATGTTTTGGTAGTTTATGATGATTTATCAAAACAAGCAGCTGCTTATCGTGAGCTTTCATTATTATTACGTCGACCACCAGGTCGAGAAGCATTCCCTGGAGACGTATTTTACTTACATTCAAGATTACTGGAGCGTGCTGCAAAATTAAGTGATAAATTAGGCGGAGGTTCTTTAACAGCACTTCCAATTATTGAAACACAAGCTGGTGACGTATCAGCATATATTCCTACAAACGTTATATCAATAACAGATGGTCAAATATTCTTAGAATCAGATCTTTTTTATTCAGGTATGCGACCAGCAGTAAGCGTTGGCTTATCGGTATCACGTGTAGGTGGATCTGCACAAATTAAGGCAATGAAAAAAGTTGCTGGAACTTTACGTTTGGACTTGGCGCAGTACAGAGAATTACAAGCGTTTTCTCAGTTCGGATCTGATCTGGATAAAGCAACTCAGGCAAAGCTAACTAGAGGAGCTCGTACAACGGAGATTTTAAAACAAGATCAATATCAACCGATGTCTGTAGAAAGGCAAGTAGTTTCAATATATATTGCTGTTAATGGATATCTAGATGATATTCTTATGGCGGACGTTAAGAGATTTGAAAAAGATATTCAATCTTATATCGATGAAAAATATCAGGATATTTTTAAATCAATAAGAGAAACTAAAGAATTATCAAAAGAAGTAGAGGATAAATTAATAACTGCAGTGAATGAATTTAAAAAGACATTTGTTGCATCAAACTAATTCTTCTAAACAAAGCATTAAACAATGCTTTTCAAAAGGTGGTGGAGAATAATGCAAGGAACTAGAGAAATTAAGCGTCGAATTAAAAGCGTAATAAATACTCGACAAATAACAAAAGCTATGACAATGGTTGCTGCGGCAAAGCTTCGGCGTGCACAAGAGCGAGCAGAAGAATCACGTCCTTATACCGAGAAGATGAGTGAAGTTATCTCATCGATTGCTTCAAGGATTGACATTGTTGAGCATCCGTTATTAGAAGTGCGCGAGATAAAAAAGACGGGGTATGTAGTTATTACATCTGATCAAGGATTGGCAGGTGGATATAACTCAAATCTATTAAGAAAACTAGTTTTAACAATTAAGGATCGTCATACAACGACAGAAGAATACGATATATTTGTTATCGGGCGAAAAGGGCGTGACTTTCTTAAAAGACGTGATTATTCATTAGTTGGTGAGGTAATAGGTTTATCTGATGCACCAACTTTTGCAGAAATTAAAAATATTTCAAATACAGTAGTTAATATGTATGCTGAAGGGATTTTTGACGAAGTTTATGTATTCTATAATGAATTCGTTAGTGCAATGACTCAGATACCGACAGAAATGAAATTATTACCTTTAACGGATATTGAAGACGCTAAAGAGGATACCATGTCGGCTTTTATTGAATTTGAGCCTTCAGCTGAAGAGGTGTTGGGAGCATTATTACCACGTTATGCGGAAACATTAATATATAGTGCCTTATTAAATGCAAAAGCTAGTGAAAGTGGAGCTCGTATGACTGCAATGGATAGTGCAACTAACAATGCGGATGAAATGCTTGAGTCGTTAACGTTAACTTATAATAGAGCAAGACAATCTTCTATTACCCAGGAAATAACAGAAATTGTTGCTGGTGCTAATGCATTGTCTTAAAAAATGAACATGTAAGGAGGTAAGCCGATGAATAAAGGAAAAGTTATCCAAGTTATGGGTCCAGTTGTAGATATTCAATTCGAAAGCGGATCTTTACCATTTATCTATAATGCTGTAATCATAGAAAAAGAAACAAAATTAGTTGTTGAGGTTGCTTCTCATCTTGGGGATAATACAGTGCGTTGCATTGCAATGGCATCCACTGAGGGATTGGTTCGTGGTATGCTTGCTGAAGATACTGGAAAACCGATTCAAGTACCAGTTGGTGAGGTTACACTTGGTAGAATGTTTAATGTTTTAGGACAGCCGATTGATGAAGCGGGTGAAGCAAAGACGGACAAGTATCGACCAATTCATCGTGAGGCACCAGAATTTGATGAATTATCAACACAAGATGAAATGTTAGAGACAGGTATTAAAGTTATTGACTTACTGGCACCGTATGTTAAAGGTGGAAAGATTGGACTTTTTGGTGGTGCGGGAGTTGGTAAAACAGTATTAATTCAGGAATTAATAAATAATATTGCCCAAGAACACGGTGGATTATCGGTTTTCGCTGGCGTTGGAGAACGTACACGTGAGGGTAATGACTTATATAATGAAATGAAGGATTCAGGAGTTATTAGCAAAACGGCAATGGTATTTGGTCAAATGAATGAACCACCTGGAGCACGTTTGCGTGTTGCTTTAACAGGTCTGACAATGGCTGAATATTTTCGTGATGATTTAGGTCAGGATGTATTGCTTTTTGTAGATAATATTTTCCGCTTTACACAGGCAGGATCAGAGGTTTCTGCATTATTAGGTCGTATGCCATCTGCTGTTGGTTATCAGCCAACATTAGCAACAGAAATGGGACAACTTCAAGAAAGAATTACATCTACTAATAAGGGTTCAGTAACTTCAATTCAAGCTATCTATGTACCGGCGGATGATTATACAGATCCAGCTCCAGCAACAACTTTTGCACACTTGGATGCAACTACTAACCTAGACCGAAAAATTGCTGAATTAGGAATATATCCAGCAGTTGATGCATTGGGTTCAACATCACGTATATTATCAGCTAATATTGTAGGCGAAGAACATTACTATGTGGCAAGGGAAGTTCAAAAAATACTTCAAAGGTATAAAGAATTACAAGATATAATAAACATTTTAGGAATGGATGAGCTTTCTGAGGATGATAAGATAACAGTTCATCGTGCAAGAAAGATTCAAAGATTTTTATCACAACCTTTCCATGTTGCTGAACAATTTACAGGATATGCTGGAAAATATGTTTCAGTTAAAGATACCGTGCGTGGATTTAAAGAAATCCTCGAAGGAAAACATGACGATTTACCTGAGTCAGCTTTTCTTTTCGTAGGTACGATTGAAGAGGCTGTTGAAAAAGCAAAAAAATAAACGGTCTTTGACCCTTGAAGAAGGGAAGGATGAAAAATGAGTACATTTCGATTAGAGATTGTTACACCTGAACGTAAAGTGTATAGCGATGATGTTGATATGCTTATAGTAAAAGGAGAATTAGGAGATTTAGGTATCCTTCCTAATCACGCTCCTTTAGCGACACCACTGGCAATATCTATTGCTACCATAAGAAAAGACGGTATAGATCAGAAAGTTGCAATAAGTGGTGGTTTTTTAGAAGTAGGAAATAACAAGGCAATTATTTTGGCAGAGACTGCAGAGTTACCTGAAGATATTGATTTGGACCGTGCACGGAAAGCAAAAGAAAGAGCTGAGCAACGTCTGGCTCATAAATCTAATGGAGAATTTGATATTATACGTGTTGAGACAGCACTTCAACGTGCAATGAATCGGATTAATTTGTCTGAAAATAAGTAATAAACAGTCCTTACCATTTATTAACTCTAATACGTGTAAACAACACATTTGGAGAGATTAAAAATGGAGGGACTTTTTATTTTTAGGCATTTGATTAGTAAATATAATTTTTAAATATAATCAATAAAAGTTTCATTAAGAGAACAAATTATTTGAAAATTAAAAATATTCAAATAATAAGATAATATTTGTAGAAAAATATCTTTTATTATAATAGAATAGTTTAATATAAATTACTTTAGGCTCAGAAAGGCTTTAAAGTGATAATATTAAATAAATGAGATGGGGGGAGAAGTGCAATTGGAGAATATTTATAGTAATAGTTATATAAGCATGGCGATATTTATTCTAATTGGTATCTTATTGCCAATAATAGCAATTGAGATAGTAGCCCGTTTCTTAAGACCAAATAATCCTACCGAGGCTAAAATTACTACCTATGAAAGCGGATTAGATCCTACAGGAGACGCGAGAGTCCAATTTAATGTCAGATATTACTTATATGCTCTTCTTTTTGTAGTGTTTGATGTTGAAGCTATATTCCTTTATCCATGGGCTGTTGCTTTTGACGATCTCAGTAAATTAAGCGCTTTTGCATTGATTGAAATGCTAATCTTTGTATTTATGCTTATTATTGGACTTGCTTATGCATGGAAGAAGAAGGTGTTTACGTGGTAAATGATGATATACTAACACAAGAAGAGGAAGAAGCAATAGAAAGAGGAATTTTATTAACTACGCTTGAACAGTTAAAGGGTTGGGCTAGAAGCAATTCTATGTGGCCTTTAGGCTTTGGACTTGCATGTTGTGCAATAGAAATGATGTCTGCAGGTGCAGCTCATTATGATTTAGATAGATTTGGGATTATATTTAGAGCATCACCACGTCAAGCGGATGTTATGATAGTTGCTGGGACAGTGACGAAAAAAATGGCACCTGTTGTAACACGATTATACGATCAAATGTCAGAACCTAAATGGGTTATAGCAATGGGATCATGTGCTATTGCAGGTGGTCCATACGTTAATTCTTATAACGTAGTTAAAGGTGTTGATAAATTAATACCTGTTGATGTTTATGTACCAGGTTGTCCACCTACGCCTGCATCGTTAATATATGGATTTAATATGCTTCAAGATAAAATTAAGTATGAAGCAAAAACTGGGAAGAAGGTGCCAATAGATAATGAGTGAGGAAATAATTGCATCTTCCCCAAAACAGACTGTTTTAGACAGATATGTTGATATAATTAATAACAAAATATCAGATATAGCGATAAAGAAAAGTTACATAAATGTAGATAACTTTCACATGCCGACATTAATAATCGACAAAACACATTGGCTAGATGTTGCAGCAGTGATAAGAGAAGATGAACAGATGAAATTTAATTCATTAATGAATCTTTCAGGTGTTGATTATCAAGAATTCATGGAAGTCATTTATCATTTATATTCATTTGAGCGAGACGAATATCTTGCAATAAAGGTTGAGACCGAGCACGATGGCGGAAGCGTGCCTACAGTAATGAATATTTGGCCAGCTTCAGATTGGCAGGAGAGGGAAGTATATGATTTATTAGGGATTGACTTTACAGGAAGAAAGATAACTCGAATTTTACTTAGTGACGATTGGGTTGGTCATCCATTAAGGAAAGACTATGTTCAACCAGATGAGGAGGTGTAGTTAAATGGCATTACGTACAGAAGAGATGATTCTTAACATAGGTCCGCATCATCCTAGCACTCACGGTGTTTTCCGTGTTGTTATTAAGGTTGATGGTGAAAAAATTATAGAAGCTACACCTGTATTGGGCTATTTACATCGTGGAACTGAAAAAATCGCCGAGGATCTTAATTATACACAAATAATTCCATATACAGATCGCCTTGATTACCTATCATCAATGTTAAATAACTATGCATTAGTTTATTCAGTTGAAACACTAATGGGAATCAAAGTACCAGAGCGAGCAGAATATTTAAGAGTTATTGCTATGGAATTTAGTAGAATTTGTAGCCATTTAGTATGGTGGGGTACATTTATATTGGACTTAGGAGCTACAACTCCTTTTGTATGGGCATTTCGTGATCGAGAGATAATAATGCAATTATTAAGTGAATTATCTGGTGCAAGAATGACCTTTAACTATATGCGAGTGGGTGGAGTTAAATGGGACGCTCCAGAAGGCTGGTTAGAAAAAGCTAATGATTTTATAACGGTAATGCGAAAAAATTTAAAGGACTACCATATATTAGTTACTAAGAATGAGATTTTTCAGGCTAGAATTAACAAAATAGGTGTATATGATGGTGATACTGCTATTAAATATGGTGTTACTGGTCCAAATCTTCGTGGGGCTAATGTTAATTTTGATCTTCGCAAGAATCAAGCATATTCTATTTATAATCAGATAGATTTTGAAGCTCAGGTTGGTGAAAATGGAACAATCATTGATAGATATAATGTGCGAATGGGAGAAATAGACCAGTCGTTAAATATAATTGAACAGGCCATTAAACAGATACCTGAAGGCGATATTATGGCACAGGTACCTAAGATATTAAAGCCTAAGGAAGGCGAGGTTTATACTAGAATTGAATCCTCAAAGGGTGAATTAGGAGTACATCTTGTAAGCAAAGGGAAAGATAAACCTTATCGGATTCATTTTAGAAGACCATCCTTTCTCAATTTACAAGTGTTGGAGAATCTTTTAGTTGGACAAACAGTTGCAGATTTACCACCAATACTTGGAGCAATAGATATTGTATTAGGGGAGGTAGACGGCTAATGGAAATTTTAAGTCAACCTTTTTCTTGGCTCAATTTATTAATTTTAATAATTGCGGCGGCAATAGTTTTAGGTATACTTTTAGTTTTTGTTATGTATGCATTATATGCAGAACGAAAAGTTCTTGGTGCTATACAATTTCGTAATGGACCAAACCGTGTAGGATATAAAGGACTTTTACAGAGTGAAGCAGATGTTTTTAAGCTATTAATTAAAGAAGATATTATCCCCAAAAAAGTGGATAAATTTTTATTCTATTTAGCACCAATGATTGCATTTGCACCAGCATTTGCAGTATTAGCAATTATTCCATTTTCTGAAAATTTATATTTTGCCAGTAGTAATGTCGGACTTTTATATTATGGAGCATTATCAAGCTTAACTATTACAGGCATATTATTGGCGGGCTGGTCTTCAAATAATAAATATGCGATTATGGGCGGAATGCGTTCAGTTGCTCATATGGTGAGCTATGAGGTTCCTTTAATTCTTTCTTTTTTGGGTATTGTCTTGATGAGTGGAAGTCTTAACCTAATAGATATTGTTCACGCTCAACAAGAGGGTATGTGGAATATTGGACCACAATTTATCGGGTTTGTTGTATTCATAATTGCGGGTAATGCAGAATTAAACCGTACACCTTTTGACTTACCTGAAGCCGAGAATGAGCTTGTTGCTGGATATTTTGTTGAGTATAGTGGTTTTCGTTGGGCATTCTTTATGCTAACTGAATATTCATATATATTTGCATTATCAAGTTTAATGACAGTAATTTTCTTAGGTGGTTGGGATGCGCCTTTTGGAATGGACTTTATACCAGGAATAATCTGGTTTATACTTAAATTCTTATTACTAGTCTTTTATCTGTTCTGGATTCGAGCTACTTTTCCGCGTGTAAGAATCGATCAGCTAATGGGCTTTGCATGGAAGGTATTAATTCCATTAGCGTTATTTAATGTATTATTAACTGCAGTACTTAAGACGTTTAATGTATTTTAGGATTGGGGTGAGATAACATGTGGGGAAAACATCTACTCGCAGGATTGGGGATCACATTTAAATACTTATTTAAACCAAAAGTAACTATTCAGTATCCAGAAGAGAAAATTGTCCAACCGGGAAGATTTAGGGGTATTCATTACTTAGATGTAGACAAATGTATTGTTTGTAACCAATGTGTTAGAATTTGTCCGACTAACTGTATATCATTAACAGGGAAGCCAAATCCTGATCCGGAGAAAAAAGGAAAAGTTCTTGACACATATGATATAAATTTTAATCTTTGTATATTATGTGATTTATGTACAGAGGTTTGCCCAACAGATGCTATACAAATGACAAATAATTTTGAATTAGCTGTATATAATAAAAAGAATTTATTTAAAGACATTAATTGGTTAGCTAGCAATGACAAAAATGTAAGGGAGCCGAACAAATAATGACTGGACAATATATTGCTTTCTTTATCTTCGCTTTGATGGCAATCACGGGTGGGGTATTAGTTTTAAATCTTACAAAGGTTATCCATATGGTCTTATCAATGGGACTAGCTTTTTTAGGAGTTGCTGGATTATTTGTATTGTTAAATGCTGAATTTTTAGCATTTGTTCAAGTTTTGATTTATGCAGGTGCTATTACGATTATGATGGCATTAGGTGTAATGATGACCAACCAACATCTTGAACAACAGGTTAGAAGAAAGGGACATACGATATTTGCTCTTTTGGGAGCGTTAATTATCGGCGGTTTCTTATTCTATGGGATATATAATACTAGCTGGACAAACGAAGCAACACAATTTGATGAAAATAATATAATGACGATTGGCATGAAACTTTTTACAGACTATGTTATTCCATTTGAAGCAGCTTCGATATTATTATTAGTTGCCTTGGTTGGTGCAGTGGTACTTGCTAAAAAGGAGAGTGATGAATAGTGGTACCTTTAAATGCTTATTTAGCAGTAGGAGCAATTTTGTTTTCTTTAGGAGTTTTTGGAGTTTTGTATAAAAGAAATGGGATAATTGTTTTATTATCAATAGAACTAATGCTAAATGCAACGAATATCAACTTAGTAGCTTTTTCTAAATTCGGCTTATTCCCGAATATATCTGGTCAAATATTTTCAATATTTACAATTGCAGTAGCTGCAGTAGAGGCAGCAGTTGGGTTAGCGATATTAATAGTTCTTTTTCGTAATAAAGGGACCATTAATGTAAATGAAATGGATATTATGAAGCGATAAAATAGAGAAGGAATGGTGTTTATATGTATAATATAGCTTGGTTAGTTCCACTTTTCCCCTTCATTTCCTTCGTGCTGTTAATCGCATTCGGTAGTCGGCTCAAGGAAAGGGCAGCCTATATTGGAATAATATCAATATTAAGTTCTTTTATTATAGCTACAATTATATTTATTCAGAAATATTTGCAAGCTGGAGAAAACTACATATACAATATAGAATGGTTAAGGGTAGGGGATACAACCTTTAATTTGGGATTTGAAATTAATGAATTAAATGCATTAATGTTGTTCATTGTTACCTTAATTAGTTTAATGGTCTTTATCTATTCAATGGGATATATGCATGGGGATGAAAGATTTTCAGTGTTTTATTCATATTTATCTTTATTCTCATTTTCAATGCTTAGTTTAGTTATATCACCAAATTTGTTTCAAGCTTATATATTTTGGGAATTGGTTGGCGCGACTTCATTTCTACTGATTGGTTTTTACTTCTATAAGGAGTCAGCAAAGGCAGCTGCAAAAAAAGCATTTATCGTAACAAGGATAGCTGATTTAGGTATTCTTATTGGTATATCATTAATCTTTTGGAAGGTTGGATCATTTGACTATGCAGTGATTTTTAATGCAGCTGATAGTGGATTGCTTGAACCAGATTTTATTACCTTAGTTGCTATTTTAATTTTCATTGGTGCAATGGGTAAATCAGGTCAGTTTCCATTTCACATATGGTTACCAGATGCAATGGAAGGACCAACACCTGTTTCTGCATTAATTCATGCAGCAACAATGGTAGCAGCTGGTGTTTACTTAGTAGCTCGTATGTTTCCATTATTTCAAGCTTCTCAGACAGCATTACTTGTTGTTGCAATAGTTGGGGGCTTCACAGCGATATTTGCAGCTACTATCGGGCTAGTACAAAACGATATAAAAAGAGTTTTAGCCTACTCGACTATAAGCCAATTAGGATATATGATGCTAGCACTTGGTTCAATTGGTTATGTTGCTGGTGTATTTCATCTATTTACACACGCGTTTTTTAAAGCTTTGTTATTCCTTGCAGCAGGTAGTGTAATTCATGTAGTCCATACGCAGAATATTAAAGAAATGGGCGGATTAGGCAAAAACATGAAGATTACACGTACTGTCTTTTTAATCGGGGCCTTATCTATTTCCGGGTTTCCATTATTTGCTGGATTTTTCTCTAAGGATCTAATATTAATTTCAACCTTTGAAAGTGGTAATACATTCTTATTTTGGATAGCATTATTTACAGCTACATTAACAGCATTTTATATGTTTAGGCTATATTTCCTAACATTTACTGGTAAACCAAGACATGATGTTAAAATACATGAATCGCCTCGCAATATGACGCTACCGATGATAATATTAGCAACCTTTGCAATTATTGCAGGTTATATTGAATATATGGGATTTGGTCACTGGATTAGTGTTGGTGAAACAATCGCTAAGGAAGTTCACGGACCGCAATGGATAGTCGTGCTTTCCATTGTTGCTGCAATTAGTGGAATTGCGTTGGCATGGGTTGTTTATGGTAGGAGTAAAGAAGTTAAGCAGATAGAACCTAGCGGTGTGCATAAATTATTGTATAACAAATACTATATTGATGAGTTCTATGATGCTACTATCGTGAAACCTTATACTTCATTTGGAAAAGCCTTGATTTTATTTGATAAGTATGTGATTGAAGGACTTGTACAATCAACCGTAACGATCTCTATGGGTATTGGAAAACTTGGTTCAAGATTACAAAATGGACAAGTACAAACCTACGGACTGGTCACAATTATCGGTATAGTAACACTACTTATTAGTATAGCGGCAAGGGGGTTGTTTAGTTAATGGAATCAATAGGAATACTTACGCTGATTACCTTCTCGCCATTATTAGGAGTCTTTTTATTAGCCTTTGTTCCAAGCAATAAGGTCGGAACAATTAAACTAATAGGTGTTCTCGTAACTTTAATACCATTATTACTAGCTTTTATGCTATTTGTTGGATTTGATCCAAATATCGATGGTATGCAATTTGGAGAGGATGTTAAGTGGATAGAAATACCACTTGCTAATGATTATGGAAATGGAAGCACAATATTAGAATTTAGATATAGTATGGGCGTTGATGGATTAGCATTGGCTTTAATATTATTATCAACAATAGTTGTTAGTATGTCAGCGATTGCCGCTGTTAACATGATAAAAAAACGTTGGAAGGAATATTATATTCTTTTTTCTATAATGCAAGTTGGTTTGTTTGGCATATTTTTGTGTCAAAACCTCTTTTTATTCTTTGTATTTTTTGAAATTACCCTGATAACAATGTTTTTCCTTATTGGTATTTGGGGATTAGATAAGAGGGAGAACGCCGCTTTTACCTTCTTACTTTATAATGGATTAGCATCAATAATAATGCTAGTTGCATTTATCGCATTGATTATTAATGCAGGTGCTACATATTCAAGCAATATGATGGTGTTTACAAGTGATATGAGCACAATAGCATATAATTTAACGAATATTAGTTCTCCATATTATGTTATTGAACAGATAACTGGGGAACCTGCTTTTACCGATACATTTAAATACGGCATATTTTTTGCTTTACTTGTTGCATTTGGAATTAAGATGCCTTTAGTACCGTTTCATTCTTGGATTTTAAAGGTTCATTATCAAGCACCACCACCAATGAGTATGATTCTATCTGGGGTATTATTAAAAATAGGTGCCTATGGGCTTTTCAGAATTGAATATTCATTTTTTCCAGACATAACAAACTCATTAGCCTTACTATTAATTATATTAGGAATGGTTAACCTTTTCTATGGAGGAATTCTAGCATTTGTTCAAAAGAATTTTAAAATGGTTATTGTTTATTCGAGTATAAGTCATATGGGTATAATCATGTTAGGATTAGCAGCGATGAATTCATTAGGCTTTCAAGGGGCCATATTCCAGATGGTATCCCATGGATTATTATCAGCATTATTCTTTTATCTAGTAGGTATAATCTACAACCGTGCTCACACAACAGAGTTTGATGATTTGGGTGGCTTAGCAAAGACAATGCCATTTACAAGTGGAATATTGCTAGCAACCGCTTTAGCTTCTTTAGGATTACCAGGTATGTCTGGTTTTATCAGCGAGTTTATGACATTCCTAGGTTTATTCCAAAACTATCCGATTTTAGCAGCAATATCGACAGTAGGAATTATCGTTACAACAGTATATCTCTTACGTGCAACACTAAAGATAACCTTTGGTGCTACATCTGATATATTAAAGGATGTCAAAGAGGTTCGTTCAGTTGAAGTTATACCACTCTTTGTTTTTCTTGGCTTTGTAATTTTGATAGGGGTATATCCTTCTATATTAAGTGAACCCTTACAAATAACATTACAGACGCTATTAACTGGGATAGGGGGTTAGGCAGATGAACCTATTAGAGTTAAATTGGGGACTAATGGCGCCAGAATTTACAATAGTTATTGTTGCTACAATTATTACCTTAGTTGATTTATTTATGCCTAATAAATTTAATCGTAAAATTTTAGGTTGGACAAGTGTTATTGGGATTTTTATCGCCTTATATTTTACAATTGAACAGATAAATCTAGGCCAGGTAGAATATTTATTGAATAATACTTATCGAGTAGATAGCTTTAGCGGATTTTTTAAGCTTATATTCTTAGTTGGAACAGCAATAGTTTTTATAATGTCAATTAACGATATGGACAGAGATGAGATTAGTGATGGCGGAGAATATTACTATCTCTTATTAACAGCCTTATTAGGAGCAATGTTGATGGCTTCATCAGCAGATCTTATTACATTATATATTGGACTAGAGTTGTTAAGCTTTTCTTCATATATATTAGTTGGCATTAGGAAGAAGAATCTTAAATCAAACGAAGCATCATTTAAATATATAATTACCGGCGGTGTATCTTCAGCAATATTTGTTTATGGCGCATCCTTTATCTATGGGTTAACAGGATCGACGAACCTATTTGTAATTGCTGAACGGTTACCAGATGCTTATCATAATGGTTTTAGCTTTTTCACCTATTTTGGTTTTTCAATGATGTTTGTTGGATTAAGCTATAAGATATCAGTTGTTCCGTCGTATATGTGGACGCCTGATGTATATGAGGGAGCACCAACACCAATTACCGCATTTTTATCAGTTATCTCTAAAACTGCTGGCTTTGCGATAATATTAAGAGTTTTCATAACAACATTTGGACTTTTAGCAACAGAAATAGAAGTAATAGATAATGTTCCTAAATATACATTCTTCTTGTTTGATGAAATAATTATATTCTTTGCTGTAGTTGCTGGGTTAACTATGATTATCGGTAACACCTTGGCACTATTACAAACAAATGTGAAACGCTTACTAGCATTTTCAAGCGTTGCTCAAGCTGGATATATTTTAATTCCTCTAGCCACACTAATTGGAATTGAATTTATAGACTTAAGCATAACGAATATAATATTTTACTTATTTGCATACCTTATAATGAATTTAGGCGTATTCTCAATCGTAACTATTGTTTGTAGGGACGCTAATACTGATGATATAAGTGCATTTAGAGGATTATATCATCGAAGTCCATTGTTAGGAATTGCAATGACAATATTTTTGTTATCATTAGCTGGTTTGCCAGTAACAATTGGATTTATAGCTAAATTCAATATATTTATCAGTGCGATTACAGTTGATTCATATATATTAGCAGGTATTATGCTGATAACGAGTGTAATCTCATACTACTACTATTTTGGTATTATCAAACAGATGTACATGCGACCAGGGAATACTGAGGCAAGGGTAAAAGTAGCCTATACGATGCAATTAGTTATACTACTACTATTTTTAGCAACAGTGCTATTGGGTATTTTCCCGAATGTTTTATTAGATTTCATAGATATCAATTTTAATTTCACAGATTTATTTACGATAGGAGAAGGAATGCATTAGTAATATAAGTTATTAGTACAATTAATTTTACCCACTTATGTAATCAAAACATAGTGGGTTTTTCTTTTAGTTTTATAAGATTAAAGGATATATTTTTTCTATGTCGAAATATAAAACTAATGCAAAAATATGGGGGAAAATAAATAATGAAGAAAATATCTTTACAGCTTAAGAAAAAAATTCTAATAATAACAATAGCTTTAGCAATGATTATCTCAGTTCCTTTTGTTACGCAAGCAACAACTTATTTACAAAATCAGATAAACGTTATTGTAGATGTCTATAGCCTGATTAAGGATTATCATATCAGCAATGTTGATTATGATACTTTAACTGAAGGTGCTATCAATGGAATGATTGAAGCCTTAGATGATCCATATACAAGATACTTTACAAACGAAGAATATAAGAAATTTATTACAAGTATTGATGGTACCTTTGTTGGTATTGGAATCTATATTCTAGAGCAAGACGATTATATTGTAATACAATCTCCGATTTCTGGATCACCTGCAGAAGAGGTGGGCTTAAAATCAGGAGATCTAATAATACGTGCCAATGCAATAGATATGAAAGGAAAAAGCACAGAAGAGGCTGCAGACATTATCAGAGGGGAAGCGGGTACTTTTGTGACATTAACAATTAGAAGAGATGGAAAAGATTTTGACATTGATGTAATTAGGGCGAAGATTCAAATTCCAATTGTCGAATCAAAAATGTTAACTGACGAGATAGGATATTTAAGAATTAATTCATTTAGTGCGGATGTTTATAGTGATGTGAGTCTGGGCTTAGGTAATTTACAAAACGAGGGTATGGATAAATTAATTTTAGATTTAAGAGGAAACCCTGGCGGATATCTTAATGCTGTATTAGAGATATCACAATTATTTATAGAAAATGGCCCAATTGTATATGTAAAAGATAATATGGGCAACGAGCAAGCGCTTGATGTAGTGAATGGGAATAAGTGGGATATGCCGATAGTCTTATTAATAGATGGCGGTTCAGCAAGTGCATCAGAAATTTTAGCAGGCGCTTTAAAGGATTATGATAAAGCAATAATTGTTGGAGAAAATTCATTTGGTAAGGGAACAGTACAAAATTTAATCAGCCTCGAAAATGGTGATTTTCTTAAGTTAACAGTGAATGAATATTTTACACCTTTAAAAAATAAAATGGATGGTGTTGGAGTAAAACCAGATATAGAAGTCTTTAATAGCGAAAAGCAACTAATGACAGCACTTATGTTATTAGATGACAGTATTTTATATCAAGAATATAATCCAATATTGAATAAGAACTGGATTACAGAAAATGACCAAGATTATATAGCGTTAAGGGATATGGTATATTATTTTGACGGAATTATTAAGTGGAATTCAAAGAAAAAAATTATCGAAATAAACTTAGATGGCACATCGATTGAATTACCGACATCTACAACTGATGGATTAATAATAAGGAATGGAACCTCTTATCTTAGTGTTGATCAAATAAACGCTTTATTTAAAAATCTTATGATAATAAAAGAGGGAAAAGTTCTAACCATATACAATCTCTAATGTAATATGATAAAATTCATTTTATAATTCTATAAGTTTTTGAATTAACTAAGTTTTGTGGAGTGAATATAATTGAAAAAGCGAAAAATAATAACTTCATTGGTTATAGTAAGCATATTATTTTTGCTATGCCTACCATTAACATTAATTAATATAGATATTTCTAATCAATTAGATTATCAAGCTCCAATAAATAACGAAATCAATGAAAATAACAAAAGCAATGAATGGATTATTAAGTGGAGAAATGACTACCATTTAGATATGCTAGAACAAGTGAGTATATTAGATTGGTTACCTTCGCAGGGAATAATGAGGGTTAAGCTAAATGATTCAATCAACGTTAATGAATGGATAAATCAGTGGAAGGATAATCCCGAGATTGAATATATTCAGCCTAATATCGTTTATAATATATCGGATATTCCAAACGATAAGTATTATCAAGATCAATATTATTTGCAACAAATAAAAGCAGAAAAGGCTTGGGAAGAAGTTTCTTCTAAAGAGATTATTATTGCAGTTTTAGACACAGGGATTGATATCAGTCACCCAGATTTACAAGGCAAGCTAATAGATGGCGTTAATATATTAAATAAAAACAATTTACCGATTGATGATAATGGTCACGGAACCAATGTGGCAGGGATAGTTGCTGCAATTAGTAATAATTCTGTAGGTATTAGTGGAATTACACGAAATACAAAAATAATGCCAGTTAAGGTATTAGACAAAGATGGCAAAAGCGATTCCTTTTACGTAGGTCAGGGCATTAGGTATGCTGTTGATAATGGCGCAGATATTATACTACTAGCTTCTGGGGAAACGGTTTATACTCCTTTTATGACAGAGGCTGTTGATTACGCTGAAGAAAATGGTGTTTTGATTGTTGCTGCTACTGGTAATAAAGGTACAGAATTAGATTATCCATCAGCATTACCAAATGTTTTATCTGTAGGGGCTGTGGATAGAAATGATAATTATCTTGAATATTCTAACTATGGTCAACAATTAGATGTCGTTGCTCCGGGAGAGGGAATATTTACAACTAATCTAGGTGGCGGTTATACCTCTAATTCGGGAACATCGATGGCGGCGCCGCAAGTGGCAGGATTAGCTGCGATATTATATCAGAAGTATCCAGATTTAAGACCAGGGGAAATTGCTGACATCATTAGGTTTTCAGCCGACGATGTGGGAGAACCAGGTTGGGATATTAGAACTGGATATGGAAGAATTAATGTTGAAAACGCATTAACTTTTGATATAGATAATTTAATAGATGGTTATGCTCCTAATCAGACAAGTAAAATGGCATACGTATTTCCTTTAGGCAATACACTTAATGCACATTTTAAAAGTCCTTTGGATGTTGGCTGGTATTGGTTCGATATACCGTTTGCTGGGAAAGTAAATATTAATATTTCTTTTGATAGCGAGCTTGATTATGATGTTAATTTTGAGATATATACAAATGAACAAGTTAGCAAATTAGAAAATAGAGAAGATCTAAAATTTATCCAAACATATCTTAATGAGAATAATCAGGAGCTGAACAATGATGAGATTTTACCATACTTAACTTATCAAATTAAAGATGATGAGAAAATTAACCTTGAGTTACCAGAGGGGAAATATTATATCAAAATAAGTTTTCCTACTGAACAAACAGATGTAGATATGAAATCTTTTAATTACACAATGAGTAACAAATATGTTATCTATAAGGATGTTTATGAACCTAATGACAAGCCGTGGAATGCATATGAAGTAAATAATATAAGTGAATTAATAATAGGAACTTTTGATAAGAATTACGATGAAGATTGGTTTAGAATCTATATTCCTAAGAGTGGTACATTGTCAGCAGAGATAAAGGTTGATACCAATCGGATTGATCCAGTGTTGTGGATGCAACCTGTTGGAGGAATAGGAATGGAAATAGATTATAATAGCTCTGGGAAAACAGAATTTGGCTATATTAATATATCTCCAGGAGAGTATTTAATAAGAGTATCAGATTATAATAACAATATTATAAATGATGAGTATCAATTAACATTGGTTTTTAAGTCGAGTGATAGAGATGCTTATGAACCGAACAACAGCTCAATTCAAGCAACAAATCTTTTGCGGAAGAATAATTTAATTGATGGATCAATCTATGATCAAAATGATTATGATTGGTTTAAGTTTGATGTCTTTAATCAGACATATATAAAATTTAATCTATCATCGGATAACACTTTGAATATAACTTTATTTAATAATAACCTTGATACAATTCTATCTAAGGAAGCAACAAATTTGGAGCATATAGAAATATTTGATGAAGGTACTTATTATTTAAGATTTAATTCTAACGATCCTAATACAAAGTATAATTACTATTTTACTAAGATTGAATTAATAGGAAATTTTATAGATATACAAGATCATTCTGCGCAAGCAATAATTCTGCAATATTATGATAGTGGTCTAATAAATGGTTACAATGATTATACCTTTAAGCCTGATCAAGCGATTAGTAGAGGTGAAGCAGCTACATTTTTTAATAATATACTTCAATTAGAAGATACAATAGTTGGGAACGCTTATATTGATATAAAAGAAGATAATGAATTATACTTAGCAGTTAATAATCTGGCTCAGGCGGGAATAATGATGGGTTATGAGGATAATACATTTAAACCAAATGAGATAGTAGGGCAAGAAGATTTAACAATTATCTTAAAGAATATTTATAAAGATACAGATATTAACTACATTAGAGAATTTGCAGCACAAGCGAACCTAGTACCATATTCATCAATTTCTAGGGCTGAATTTCTAATAATTTATGACAAAATTAATACCTTCAATAATACGATAGTTAATTCTACAGTTACAGAAACATTGATAGAGGAGTAATGTAATGGGGTCATACTTGGGTTATACTGGATTGATAGGAATATTTATTACAATTATTTGTATTGCAATATCATGGTGGGCATTACAAATATTTAGATTCGATCTTTTTACATATAACCCTAAGAGTGCTCAAGCAAAGCTGTTACAAATCATTATTTCAATTATTCTTGGCTATCAATTAGCTCTATTTCTAATAGATTATGTTGGCTGGTCACTTAATATAAAGAACTTATTCTAAAAAAATAAAGTCTATTCAATTTTTCGTAAAAGTTAGCACTTGTATTTAGGTAATTATCAATGATAAACTTGATAATGTAATTTGGCTTGTCATAATAAATGAAATATTACATAATATAATGGATTTGATATAAAAATAAAAACGCGGAGGGAAACACTTTGGATAAGATTATAATCCGCGGTGGGAAGCGATTATTTGGTAGTGTAAAAGTACAAGGAGCGAAGAACGCTGTACTACCAATACTTGCTGCATCACTTTTAGGACAAAAAGGAGAAACAACTATATATGATATTCCTGATCTTGATGATGTAAGTACCATTATAGAAGTATTAACCTTTATCGGAGTGAAGGTTACTTATCAAAATGGTATCATTAGAACATCAGCAGAGAAAATATTAAGAACAGAAGCTCCGTATGATTTAGTTCGTAAAATGAGAGCGACTTTTTTAGTTATAGGCCCCCTACTTGCAAGAGAGGGTCATGCTAGAGTAGCACTTCCAGGAGGTTGTGCAATTGGTAGTAGACCAGTTGATCAACATTTAAAAGGCTTTGAAGCAATGGGTGCGGTAATAAATGTAGGTCAGGGCTATATCGATGCTAAGGTCGAAGGTAGACTTAAAGCAGCTAGAATTTATTTAGACTATGCTAGTGTCGGAGCAACTGAGAATATTATGATGGCTGCAACATTAGCTAATGGAATAACAACAATTGAGAATGCTGCTCAAGAGCCAGAAATTGTTGATTTAGCCAATTTCCTTAATGGAATGGGAGCTAAAGTAAGAGGAGCTGGAACAGGAACAATAAGAATTGAAGGAGTAGAAAGCTTATTTTCAATAAAGCATACAGTAATACCTGATAGAATAGAAGCTGGAACCTATATGGTAGCAGCCGCTATAACGGGAGGAAATGTATTTATTGAAAATGCAATTATAGATCACTTAAAACCGGTTATCGCTAAATTAGAAGAAATGGGTGTAGAGATTAGTGAGGAAAATGCTGGAATAAGGATTATAGCTAACAAGCCATTGAAAAGCGTTGATATAAAAACACTTCCTCATCCTGGCTTTCCAACTGATATGCAATCACAAATGATGGCACTACTTTTAATTGCAAACGGAACAAGTATAATAACTGAAACTGTTTTTGAAAATAGATATATGCACGTCGAAGAATTTAAGAGAATGGATGCACAGATAAAAATCCAGGGAAGAGCAGCGATTATTCAAGGCAATTGTAAACTCAAAGGTGCTAAAGTTCATGCAACTGACTTAAGGGCAGGATCAGCATTAGTATTAGGCGGACTTATTGCAGAGGGAGAAACTATAGTTACTGGCCTAAATCACATTGACCGTGGGTATGTAGATTTGGTAGGGAAATTAAAAATACTAGGTGCCAATATAGAGAGGTATAACGAGGAAAAATCGTTAGAGGAGCTACAATCGATAGAGATATTTTAATTATTTTTTTAAAGGCATAGGTGTAATTTATATTCCTATGTCTTTTTTCTAACACTTGAGGTTAAGGGGGTTATTTCGTGAAGCAATCAAAATATTTTATTATATTTATTATAATATTTGTAATTTTTCTTTCGGGATGTACATTTGGTAAGGCTCCGGTTGTTGAAGTTGAGAAAGGGCCAGTACCTGTTGTAACAGAAAACGTTCAATTTAAAACAATTGCACAAGGAGAAAGATTTATTGGTAAAATAAGCGCCGATAAAAATAGTTTAGTATATCCAAAAATAACGGCAAAAATAGAAAAAATTTATGTAAAACCAGGAGATACAGTAGTAAAAAATCAAATTTTAATGAAATTAGATGATAGGTACGTAAATGATTCACTACATCAAGCGGAATCTTCTTACCAATCTGCATTAATAAATTTAAGCCAAGCAGAGGAAAGACAGAAATCATCTATTATACAAACAGAAGCACAACTAGCAATTGCCGAGGATTCA
The DNA here is from genome assembly GCA_964609605.1 of uncultured Bacillaceae bacterium. Lineage (GTDB taxonomy): Bacteria > Bacillota > Bacilli > Tepidibacillales > Tepidibacillaceae > CAZSSR01. The sequence goes on from CAZSSR010000001.1 coordinate 24,695, forward strand.
TATAATCAAGCTGTAAAGAATTTAGTAGATATTACAAAAAAATATGATGATGGAGTAGTTACAGAAAGTCAACTGGATCAGGCAGAAGCAACATTTGTTCAAGCAGAAACTAATTTGACAAATGCAAAAGCAGCTTTAGCAACAGCAACAGCAGCTGCAGATGCAGCATATGCTGCAGCATTAATTCTTGACCCTAGCGCTACTCGTGACCCTAACTTAACTCTGAGTATAAATTCTCTTACGACATCTGTAGCTCTAGCTGAGGCAGCAGTACAACAATCTAAAGCAGCTTTAGATAGTATGACAGCACAATACAATGGTGGGAAAATTACGGAAAATCAGGTGGATCAGTCAAGTTCAGTGGTTGTTCAAGCAGAGAATAATCTTAAGATTGCAAGAGACTCTGCTGAAGCGGCCAAATCCAACTCTAATATTGAGGCTGCTACGTTAGCAGTAGAGCAAGCCGAGTATGGAATAGAACAAGCTAAAAGATCTTTAGAAGACACCAAGGTTTATTCTTCGATTGCTGGACAAGTCGTTTCAGTTAAGGTTGAGGAAGGTGATATGGCGACTCCACAAGCACCGGCAATGCAAATAATAAATCAAGGGATAGTATATGTTAGTCTTAATGTTACAGAAAACACTCTTAAAAACTTTAATGAGGGAGATATTATTAATATCTATATTCCTTCTTTAGAAAGAGATGTAGAAGGCAAGGCAACATTTATCTCACCTATTGCAAATGAACAAACATTAACGTTTTTAGTAGAAATAGAGATTAATAATGATGATAAGCAATTAAAATCAGGTATGCTTGTAGAAACTATCTTATCATTTTCTAATGATGAAGAATATATTATTATTCCTACTAGAGCAGTAATGGGCACAGGCAAGGAAACCTATGTCTATGTTGTCGAGGATGGTAAGGCCTATAAAAGAGCTATTGAAGTAATGGATATGGCTACAGAAGAAACTATTTTAATTAGTGGATTGACCGTTGATGATGTAATTGTTATAAAAGGTCAATACAGCCTGGAGGATGGCGAAGAAGTAGAGATAGTTAAGTAATGGAAGGAGAATCTTAATGAAAATAATTGATACATCAGTTAAAAGACCTATTGGAGTCATTATGATTGTTCTTGCCATTCTATTAATTGGAGTTATTTCACTTCAAAGCCTACCGATAGATTTATACCCTGAGATAGATGTGCCATATACAATAGTTGTATGTGAATATGGTGATGCAGCACCTCAAGAAGTAGAAAATTTAGTTACTAAGCCAATCGAGGGTGTCTTAAGTGGTATTGAGGGAATAAAAAAGGTTCAATCAGTCTCTGCTACGGGACAATCCTTGGTAATATTAGAATTTGAATGGGGAATAGATTTAGATCTTAAGGCGAATGATATTCGCGAAAAACTAGATTTGATAGTAAATATATTACCAGAGGACGCAACAAAGCCTTTAGTAATTAATATTGATCCAAACGCCATGCCAATAATACGCTTATCGGTATCAGGAGACATAGATCAGAGCAGATTATCATATTTGGCAAGTGATATTATTGAGCCGAGATTAGAGAGAACAAATGGTGTTTCAGCAATTGAACTTACAGGAACTAAAGAAACTGAGATAAAAGTTGAAGTATCTCCAGTTTATCTGGAGGGCTATGGAATATCTACTAACCAAATAATTCAAGCTTTAGCATCAGAAAATATATCAGTTACTGCTGGAACCCTCTTACGAGGCAATCAAGACCTGAAGCTACGGATTAATGGTGAATTTACCGATATAGAAGATATAAAAAACGTTTTAATACAATCTTCAAGAGGCGGTACATATAGATTAGGTGAGATAGCAAATGTGTATGAAAAATATAAGGACATATCGGAAATTACTAAAGTAGATGGTGAAGCAAGTTTAATATTTGATATCTCAAAAAAAGCAGATGCTAATACTATTGATGTTGCAAACGAAATTTATAAAGCAATAGAGGATGCTGAGAAGCTATTACCTGAAGAAGTGAAAATTGATGTTGTCTATGATCTATCCATATTTATTAGGGAATCAGTAAATAATGTTTTAGTTAATCTTTTAATCGGTGGAGCTTTAGCAACAATAATTTTGTTTTTATTTTTACGAAGCATAAGAACAACATTGGTAATTGCTATTACTATGCCTATAGCAGTTATTGCAACATTTAATTTAATATATTTTGCAGGAGAAACCTTGAACTTACTAACTTTGGGTGGTCTAGCATTAGGAATAGGAATGATGGTAGATAGCTCGATTGTTATATTAGAAAATATTTTTCGCCATCGTGAAGAGGGATATGAAAGAATTGAAGCTGCTAAGAAGGGTGCCGATGAGGTAGCTTCTGCAGTTATAGCTTCAGCCATAACTACAGTTTCAGTATTTATTCCTATTGTATTTGTTGGAGGATTAGCATCAGAGCTATTCACGCCGATGGCATTAACTATTAGTTTTTCCCTGATAGTATCATTAATAGCTGCTTTAACATTGGTACCGATGCTTGCTGCTAATCTTTTGAAAAAAACTGAACATAAGGAACGAAAAAGCAAGAAAAAAACAAATAGAATCTTACAAAAATTTAATAAAGCTTTTAGCAGTATTTATCCTGTATATAAAAGAGTTTTAAATTGGTCATTAAATAATCGTTTAATTGTCGTATCTATGACAATAATACTTTTGGTTATCTCTTACTTTCTTGTTCCAATGGTCGGGACGGAGTTTTTGCCTGAGATGGATCAAGGAGAGGTAAACATAGATATCACTCTACCAGAAGGTACCGTGCTGAGTGAAACTCAAGCAATAATAGATGAGATTGTTGTATATTTAAGTGAAATTGAGGAAGCAGGTACAATCTTTACAAGTGCTGGAAGTGCTGGTAGCTTTTCGATGGGTGGAGGTACTCCTAATGTTGGTAATATTTATATTCGTTTAGCTGCCTTAGCTGATCGAGAGCGAGGAACTAATGAAATAATGGATGATATTCGGTCCTTTACTGCTAAAATACCAGGCGCAGATATTAAAGTGAGTCAGATGCAAAGTGGTGGTTTTTCGAGTGATACAGCACTTTCAGTTAAGATTTCTGGAGAAGATTTAAACATTCTTAATGGTTTATCAGAGGAAATTAAAGGCATGGTGGCGGAAGTAGAAGGCACAAGAAATGTTACAACCTCCTTTGAAGCGGGAAAGCCAGAAATGCAAATAATTATCGATCGAGAGAAAGCAGCGGTATATGGATTAACCTACAATGAAATATTAAATACTGTTAAAACAGGATTTAATGGTTCTCTAGCAACGAGAATTCGTTATGAAGGACAAGAGATAAATGTTAGGGTAACATTACCTGATGAATATAAGCAGGATATGAGTCAAATTAATGATTTACCAATAATGTTGCATAGTGGAGGTTCAATTAAGCTGAAAGATGTTGCTGAATTGATTCAAGTACAAGGATATGCACAGATAAATCATGAGGATCAAAAAAGACAAGTATCAGTGAATGCAGATATTATTAATAGAGATTTAGGAAGTATAACGACAGATGTTGAGAATAAATTAAAGAACATCAATGCTCCAGATGGATATGTTATAAAAATTGGTGGAGAGGCTGAAGAAATGGCAGATGCCTTTGATAGTTTAAAATTTGCTTTAATTTTATCTGTTCTCTTAGTTTATATGGTAATGGCTATCCAATTTGAAGCTATTACTCATCCATTAGTAATTATGTTTTCGATACCAGCTACCTTTATCGGGATAATTTTTGGATTAATTGTAACGGGACGCACATTAAATGTTTCAACCTTTATTGGGATAATCATGTTAGTGGGGATTGTTGTTAATAATGCAATAGTGTTGGTTGACTATATTAATATTTTGCGAAGAAGAGGCATGGACCGGAGGGAAGCTATACTTGAAGCCGGACCTAACCGTTTAAGACCGATATTAATGACTACATTAACTACGGTATTGGCATTAATTCCATTAACATTAGGTTTTGGAGAAGGAGCTGAGCTACAAGCACCTTTTGCAACGGTAATAGTTTTTGGGTTAAGCTTCGCAACCCTTGTTACCTTATTATTAGTACCAGTAATGTATACCTTTATGGATGATTTAGAAAAATGGGTTAAAGGAAAATTTTTAAAAAAAATAACAGAAGAATAATATTTTAAATAATATATAATTAATATATGTTGAAATAAAGGAATATTAAATTTAATATAGAAGTAAGATGTAATAGAAATTTAACAAGAGGATACAGCAGGGAGGAAGTTAAAGTATGTTTAGCAAAGATATTGGAATAGATCTTGGGACAGCGAATGTACTTATATATGTTAAAGGTAGAGGTGTAATAATTGATGAACCATCTGTTGTAGCAATTGATAATGAAACCAAGCAAGTACTTAAGGTCGGCGAAGAAGCTAGAAAGATGATCGGGCGTACACCGGGAAATATTGTAGCAATTCGTCCGTTGAGGGATGGTGTAATTGCGAATTTTGAAATAACAGAAGCTATGCTAAAATATTTTATCCAAAAAGCAAAGGTTAAAGGAATTTTCGGAAGACCACGGATATTAATATGTGCACCAACAGAAATCACCTCAGTTGAAAGAAAGGCTATTATTGAAGCAGCTCAAAAAAGTGGTGGTGGAGAAATTATTTTAGAATCGGAACCTAAGGCAGCTGCAATTGGAGCTGGTCTTGATATATTTCAACCTAGTGGTAATATGGTAATAGATATTGGTGGTGGAACGACGGATGTTGCTGTTTTATCAATGGGCGATGTAGTGTCAGCTACCTCAGTAAAGATTGCAGGCGATAAGTTTGATCAAGCAATCATGTCATATATCAAAAGAAAATATAATATGTTAATTGGTGATCGGACTGCAGAGGACTTAAAGGTAGATGTAGGTACTGTATATGAAGGTAATAGGAATGAATCGATGGATGTACGTGGAAGAGATTTAGTGTCAGGGTTACCGATTTCCGTAATTATCGATTCTGAAGAGATTAGACAAGCATTGATTGGCACAATGAATTCTATTGTAATGGCGATTAAATCAGTATTAGAGAGGACACCACCTGAGCTTTCTGCCGATATTATTGATAAAGGAATAATTTTAACAGGTGGCGGAGCCTGCTTAAACGGACTAGATTTCTTATTACAAGAAGAATTAAAGGTACCTGTTATATTAGCGGAGAATCCGATGTCTTGCGTAGTTAAAGGAACTGGCATGATGTTAGATAATCTTGATAAATTTAGAATCAAATAATTTTAATAAAAAGGGTGTTATTAATGATTAGGGGACTTTATACGGCAGCAGCCGGAATGAGAACACAACAAGATAAACAGGATATATTAACTAATAATCTTGCTAATGTTAATACCGTTGGTTACAAGGCAGATCAAGCCATAGCACGGTCTTTTCCTGAGGTCTTATTGCAGCTTGTCCAATTTGGTAGTGGTGAAAAGAAGTCAATTGGTACGATGCATCAGTCAGTATTTATTGAAGAGAGCGTTCCGATGTTTACTCAGGGCATTCTGACTGATAGTAATGTTGATACACATATGGCTATCGTAGACGAGGATATGGAAGTAAACTATGAGACAGGTCAAAAATCATCATTGTTTTTTACCGTAAGAGATAAGGATGGTAATGAGTTTTATACAAGAAGCGGACTTTTCTTTGAGGATGCAGCTGGACAATTAGTAACTCCTGAAGGATATTTAGTTTTGGATGATATCGATTTTCCAATAGAAATTGATGGTAGAAGGTTTACTGTCAATGATAAAGGTATGATTAATTTTTCTGGTGAGAGCAGCTACGATGGAGTTCAATTAAAATTGACAAAGGTTGATGACCCATATAAGATGATTAAAATTGGAGAACAGCTTTACACTATTGAGGATGAAAATATTATAGATAGCGAATTTGAAATGGGGCAAGGTAACTATAGTATCCTGCAAAGGAAGCTAGAAGGCTCTAATGTAGATTTAAATCAAACTGTTATCGATATGAATACAGCATTAAGTATGTATGAGGCTAATCAACAGGTTGTTAGGACAATTGATAGAACCTTAGATTTAGCTGTTAATCAAGTCGGTAAGGTTTAATTAATATAATATTGACAGGTGGAATATTAAATGAATAATTCATTAATAAGCTCATTGGTTGGTATGCAATCAATGCAAAAAAAAATAGATAGTATTTCTAATAATATTTCGAATGTAAATACAACTGGTTTTAAATCGAGCGAGCTTTACTTTCAAGATATTATGTCAGATAAATTAAGTCAACCAGACAGTCTTCTTCTTGAAGGTAGGAAGACATCTTTAGGGATAGAACAGGGCTTTGGTGTTAAAAATAGTGCAGTTATGGTAGATTATTCACAAGGGTCAGCGATGCAAACAGGTGTATTAACTGATTTTATGCTTTCAGGTGATAACATCTTTTTTACAGTTCTAGAAAATGGCGGAGAAGCTTACGAATCAGATGATTGGAGATATATGAGGAATGGTCATTTTCAGTTAGATGTATATGGTTATTTAGTTAATGACTTAGGAGAATACGTATTAAGTGAAGATGGTGAGATGTTACAGATACCTGAAGGCGCTACGTTTACTGTAGATGAAAAGGGATTAGTAAATGCTCTCTATGCGAATGGCGAAACAGAAGAGATAGGCTCACTTAAAATTACTAAATTTTATAATACACAAATCCTTCAATCAATGGGTAATAGTAAATACCGGATTCCTGACGAATTTAATACAGGCTGGTTTGATCTTATCGATACAGAATTTAGTTTATCTGACGATAACGAGGGTTCATATTCTGTTGTACAGGGAAGCTTAGAAAGTTCTAATACAGATTTAACGAAAGAATTAACAAATCTTAATATAGCACAAAGAGCGTATCAATTAATGTCTGATGGAATCTCTATTTCAAATCAGATGATGAGTATAACTAATAAAATTAAAAGTTAATGCATACTAAATAATTGGTAAAAGGATGGTAATTATGGAGCTAGAAGAGGTTAGAGGCTCAAGGAAAGATAAATTTTCAAAGGAAAATAAAAAGTCTATCGAAAAACCAACTGATGAGGAAAGCTCTAAGGGTAGTTTGCCAGATAAAAAGAATAGAAAACTTACTATATGGCTACTTATTATTTTTTCCATCATAAGCCTAATTATTGGGATGATGATTGGATATGGGGTAGTTGGAGAAGGAAATGCTTTAGATATTTTTCGGATAGATACATGGACACATCTATTTAAATTAGTATTTGGTTAAAACTTACTATATATATTCTAAATAGATAATAGAGAAATATTATGATAAATAATATCAAAATATTTTTTCTATTTTTTTCTTTTGTTTATCTTTAAAGTTTAATTTAAAGATTCACAAAGTTGCTTGATACTTGCTATTTGTTTCTATTACCCGTATCTTGTGGTAAAATAAGTTAAGATTTATTAGATTTGAAATCTTAGGGAGATGAAAAGATGTTAGACATTACTGAAATTAAAAATGTGATACCACATAGATATCCTTTTTTATTAGTTGATAAAATTATTGAACTTGAAGAAGGAGTAAAAGCTGTTGGGATTAAAAACGTTACAGTAAACGAACCGTTTTTTCAGGGGCATTTCCCTGACTACCCTGTAATGCCTGGAGTGTTAATCGTTGAAGCATTGGCTCAGGTTGGAGCAGTTGCCATGCTAGTAAAAGATGAAAACAAAGGGAAACTAGCTTTTTTTACAGGCATAGATAATTTCCGATTTAAAGAACAAGTAAAGCCTGGCGACACCATACATCTGACTGTGGAAGTGATAAAGGTTAAGGGACCGATTGGTAAGGGAAAAGCTACAGCTAGGGTTAATGATAAAATAGTAGCTGGTGGAGAAATTATGTTTGCCATAAAGTAATATAAGAAAAGAGTCACAAAGCATGACTCTTTTAATGTAGTAAGCTATCTATATTGTAGAATATCATAAGGGATTTCAGGATTATTTTCTGGGAAATCTTCATTTTCGCTAAAATAAGTATCAAGATTATATTCATATATTTCATGCGTTTCTGTATTTTCTATTAAGTATAATGAATAGATTCTTCTTGGCAACATTGTATCAGGATAGACTAGCATCTTTATGGTACCTTCATTAATTTTATAGGGGAAATCAAGACCGTCCGATTCTAAAATATTAGAAAAGCTTTTTGTTAGGTAATCAGGATCTACGGAAAAGAAGAAAACAACGAATTTTCCGCGATTATCTGAATCAAATAGTGTAGCATAGCGGTTTAATAATTCGGCATTAAGCGGTAAAAGCTCTAGCAGATCGAATTTCTCTTTTTGCTGAGCGGACCAAAC
>CAZSSR010000002.1:0-30338 GCA_964609605.1 uncultured Bacillaceae bacterium
ATGTAATAAATTAAATAATTATAACTTTTAAAATAATTACATTTTGTGGGGAGAGGTCATAGATATGGAATATAACTCATTTCAAAGTAGAAATTCTAAAAAGAAATTTTACAGTTCTCTTGCTTTACCTCACAGAGCACAACGCTATTCAGCGGTTAAAAAATCTCATCTATTTATTGGTTTATTAATATTGTTTGTTATTCTAATAACATTTTTTTTGTTTAGAAAAGAAATATGGGGTTGGCAGACTACTCAGTGGAAAAATCTTATCAATTATTTTAGTATTAATGTTGACGTATCGGGTAGTTGGTTCGGCTGGGAGCAATACTTTATTATCTTAAACTGGAAAGAGATGATTATCAGTACAATATTGTTAATTTTAATAACATGGATATTTCTAAAACTACCTTTAACACCACCATTTAAAGGTTTTTATTTAATAATTGTAATTCCAATATATCTATTTTGTCTTGTTACATTTATTATAGGTAAACCACCAGTTGGTGTATTAGATCATTTAGGTCCTGAGTGGCTTTATGGAGAATTAGTTCTATGGATTCTAATTCCTCTTATATATGTTCTATTCATTTTTCCTCCTCCTTTTTCTATTGGAGTTAAACTATTATCCTTTATAACTATTATGCTTATATCAATTGCTTGGAGAACAGTTGCACCTGTTGTTTATGTGCTTATTGCGGTAAACACAAAAGGATTGTTGGCAATACCAGCGTGGATGCTTTTGGGACCGTGGGCAGATTATTTTTATATTGTCCCGATATTCTCTGCAACATTATATGCATATAAGGGGGATAAACGTGTTGATATTAGGTCTTAAAATATGGTTAGGAATAGTTGTTATTGTTCAAGTATTATACACTATAAGACATTTTACCTTTGCTTTTGTTCGTCTTTATTACCCTCAAAGACATGCTTATCAAGATATTGCAGGAGCTTATTTGCCAAGAGTTTGTATAATGGTTCCAATGCATAATGAGGAATTAGTTTTGCGCAATACAGTAAAAGCATTAATTGCTATTGACTATCCAAGAAATTTACTTAATATAATAATAATTGATGATCGTTCAACTGATAGAACGGGTATATTATTAGATGAATTGTGTGAACCAATTTCCTATATTACGGTATTACATCGCACTAAGGATGACAAGGGGAAAGGTGGTAAAACATCTGCTTTAAATCATGCTTTAAAACTAACTGATGCTGAAATCATTTTAACATATGATGCAGATTATTGGCCAAGCAGAGATTCAGTCATGCGATTAGTAGCTCCTTTTGAGGATCCAAAGGTTGTTTTGACAATGGGACGTGTTGTTCCACGTAACCCTGATTATAATAACCTGACGCGTATGCTTGATTTGGAAAGAGCTGGTGGGTATCAAGTTAATCAACAAGCTAGGCATACATTAGGTTTACTACCTCAATATGGTGGGACCGTTGGCGCAATTCGTCGTACTTTTTTAATTACTTTAGGGGGTTGGGATGAATCTTTTTTAGCGGAAGATACTTACCTAACAATACAGGCATTTGTACACGGACTTTTAGTAACTTATGTAAACTTAGAGGAAACGACTGAAGAAGTACCAACTAAATGGTCAGATAGGCAAAAACAATTACGTCGTTGGGTAATAGGGCATAATCAAGTCGCATACCGTCTTGGTTCGAAAATAATTAGATCTCCATTCCTTTCACTTATTCAAAAAGCTGATGCCATTATGATGATGTTCATTTATGGAAGTACAATGCTATTGGCTACTGGCTATATTGTAGCGATTATGCTTTTATTATTGGGTGATGGACTTTTCTCTGGTGCAAGTATGGCAATAATTTTACTAACAACTTATAGCACATTGGGTAATTCAGCTGCATTTATTGAAATCGCAGTTTCATCAATGGTGGATTCAAGACCTCGAGCAGTTTGGGGTATACCTTGGATGTTATTTCACTTTGCTGGTTCTCTATATGTTGTGATTTATTCAACTATCGACTGGATTATATTGGAAACAAGAGGCAAAAAGCAATTAACTTGGCAAAAAACTTCGAGAATGGGAGGAGATTAAACCTTGGTTATATATTTTTTCGCATTGTGCGTTTTACTATTTTGGGGTTTTTTAATAATTTATTCTTACATCGCTTCTAAAAGAAAAGGCGGTGAATTAAAAGTTGATAATGATCGAGATATTAATCCTCGTTATTTTAGTGATGTACTTCGGGATTTTTATAGACCTATTTTGGGGAATTACTCACGAAAAAATAAAGAAGGAAATTGGTATTTTTCTAAATTAAAAATGCATCGCGATCTAGAGGAAATCGGTTTGTATAGAGGAGATTTGTTATTAAAAGGTACTCCTCGTAAATTAGCTGGAATAGTTGTAGATGGTTCATTAACAATTGCTGATAATACAGATGTAGAATGTGATATATGGTGTTTAGGAAATGTTAATGTTGGTTCGAAATGTTCTGTTCGTAGCATTGCGGCTGATGGTTACATAAAGATTGGCAATGATTCTATTATTAAACGCTGGGTAGATTCAGCTACTAGCATATATATAGAATCGAATGTGCGTATTATAGCGGGTGCATCTGCGTTAAATGAAATATTAATCAACTCTTTTTTTAAAGGTGGGAAAATGTATGCCCCGAAGATAAAAATAACATCACATACTAATTTCTATCCTGAATTAATAGAAGAAATTGCCTCGACTATTGAAAATAATTCTGAAACAGAAATAGAAAAGAAAATTTCATATTGGAATGAAATACGAAATAACATTATCAAGCGTAGATATCTTATAGATGATAGTGAAAATATTCAATGGATAAAGGAAGAATCAATAAATACATTAGGAGATTATTATGTTGGATCTAACACTGTTATATTGCATGATGTTATTAGTAAAGGATTTATCAGAATACGTCCTAATTGTATTATTGTTGGAAGTATACATACTGACAAGGATCTATATATAGGAGAGGACAGTTTAATAATTGGGAGTATTGCATGTGATAATCTATATATAGAAAGATCAGTTATTATTACAAGTGCTGTACATGTCACTGGTCATGCTGTAATAAATGAAGAAGTTATGATAGGACAAACTGATAATGTAGGCGGATTAGCTGTAATAGGAGCTTTGCAATTCAAAGGTAATGTTAGTGTTACTCATGGTGTTTACTCCGGAGAAATTGTCTATACCGTTTAATTTATTTAAGAGGTGATTAATTTGTATTTAGGAATATCATGTGCTTTTTTATTAATAAATGGATACATGTTAGCAATATTGCTTAGTATACGCTCTTTATGGGAAAAATATATTGCTACTTTTATTTTAGCTTTATCTCAGTTAATTATAATATCTTTAACTATAGGAATTATACCTGGAGGATATAAACCATTACCATTAACTTTGTCTACGGTACTTATATTTATTATACTTCTAATAATATGTATTATAAAAGGCAGTTTTAAAGTAAGAGAACGCAATTTACATGATAAGTTTTATTTTAAGTACTATATTTTAGTATTAGGATTAACTTTTCCGATTTGGAGTTGGGAATTTTTTAATGGAATATTACTACCTCCTATATATTGGGATGAATTATATTATCATCTTTTTTATCCAGGTGTTTGGGCTCGTGATGGGTACATTCATTTTTTTGGGAATAGCAATCCTTTTGTTGCTGGATATCCAGCGAATTTAGATTTAATAACTGGTTGGACAATGGCTACGACGGGAAACGATGTGTGGGCGGAGCTAATAGGATTACCTTTTGTGTTGCTTGGCGTTGCTGTAGTTTTTGCTTTTTGCAAAAGTATGGAGATCTTACCAAAGCACAGTTTTTGGGCGGGATTACTTTTTGCAACTACTCCATTAGTTATCTTTCACTCTAAATCAGCATATATTGATCTTCCGGTTTCTGTTTTGTTTGGAGCATCAATATATTTTTTGTATCTGTATGCAAAAGGTGGACGAGAAATATATATCATTATTGGTGCTATCGGCATGGGTATTCTTGTTGGTGCTAAATATAGCGCATTGTACATGGTAATTGTAGGAATATTACCAATTATATACAGGTGGTATATAACTAGGAAGAGTATATTTAAATTTAATTGGGAAAAAGTTATTCTTTATTATGGGATTCCAGTTGTTATTTTAGGAGCATTTTTTTACATAAGAAATATTATTCTTTTTGGGAATCCATTTTATCCAATGAAATTTGAAGCTTTTGGAGTGGTGATTTTTGATGGTATATATACACTAAATGCATTTGACTTTATAGCTTCTGAAAATTCATGGGTTACATTAATTAAGGCAATTATTGAAACCCAAGAAGAGGTTTTTTTGGATAGTTTTTATGGTGGTTTTGGTCCTCAACTTATACTATTAGCAATTCCAGCAATTATATTATTCTTAATAAAAGAAAAAGAAAAACGAAACCTTATTATTATTACAATTATATTACCAGTTTTAATTATAGTGGCTGCATCACCAGCAAAATATCCGCGCTATCTTATTTTTCTTAATCTTCTTTTTTTACCTTTCTTTGCATGGATGTTGAGTAAATTTTCAGGGATATATAGATATCTATTACAGGTTGTAGTAATTTTATGCATAGTATATTCTGTAATTATTGCTACTCCGTTATATATTCCTGAAATAAAAAGGATAGATGATGCCGCTGAATCTATTTGGAGCTTAAATCAAGTCAATCAACTATTTGATTATATAGACACTTTAAATGAAATCAAAGGGGATTCATTATTATTAACTACGGGAGGATTAATAAATCAGTCATACCCACTGTTAGGTAAGGAATGGCAGAATGATGTTATATATATTGAACCAACTTCAGAAAAAGAATGGCTTAGAGATATATTAGATAGTAATATAGATGTTATTATATTCCATTATAATGGAATAGAAGTACCTGAAAAAGAATGGGTCGAAAAAAACAATGAATATTTTCAGCTAATTTACACTAAGAATTTGTTTAGTGTGTACTTGTTGATTCCTGGTGATATTGACCATAAAGAATTTATAGACAATGTTAATGAATATTTACTGGAGGAGGAGCTATGAAGACGAAATTCAATGTGAAATATATTGTATTAATTGCAATAATAATTGGAACTATTTTTTATTTTAGTGCTCCTGTTCATAAATATAACATTGAAGTTGCAAAAACATGGTGGGAAGGGTGGCTTTTATCTGCTCAAACAAACTTATATCCTAATGAACGTGGATTAAATGTAGCAGTTTTTGATTCTAATGGTAACTTTATTGAATCAAATTCTTTTGATACATATTATTATGCAGACTCTGGATTTTCTAGTTATATAGATTCTGTGTCAAGGGATTCTTGGGTTGTTATTGCAGCAATGGGTGAAGCGGCAACAAATTTAACTGCGGAAAACATATTGACATTAGAAAATTTAGGTGGAAGTGATCAGTTAATAGGTAAGTATAATTGGGCATATATTTTAGTGGGATATAATGGATTAGGTGAAGGAAATGGGGCGGAATGGTTAGACGAAAAATTTTTGCATATTAAAATAGATAGTGGGACAATTATTGGTGATTTGCTCATGCCTGTAAATATGAATATTTATAGCATGGGTTTTTATGCTGATTTAGAAAGTTATGCATTTATCAGTGTAGGAAATATGAGCTTTAAAAATTTGGAATATTGGATAGATGTGGTAAAAGGAAGAATTTAACGTAGGATTATAGGGGTGATATAATGAAAACATGGGTTATTGTGATAATTTCAATATTATTAGGAGCTTGTGGACAATTACTATTAAAGTTTGGGGTCAATAACTCTCGAACAGAAGGGTTAAGTTCGTTAACATATATATTTAACATGTTTATTAACCAATATGTGATATTTGGAATTTTGTCATATGTTTTAAGTTTAACTCTTTGGTTGATAGCTTTAAGATATATGTCATTAAGTTTACTTTATCCAATGGTAAGTTTAAGCTATTTTTTTGTGGCTCTTGGATCATTTATTTTTTTGGGAGAATCTATATCAACTATGAGAATATTCGCTATAAGTATTATTATGATAGGTGTACTTCTATTAGCTAAATCATAACAATTATTTATAAAATAACTAAATAAATATGCTAGGAGAGTAGTGATGAAAAAAGTAAGTACAACCGAAATGCAATGTAATAATAGACTGAATAATTTCTTATATAATTTAATAATACTTTTACGACCAAAGCAATGGATTAAAAATCTTTTTGTGTTTGCGGGTATAATATTTTCAGGTAATATATTTAATGTCGATTTACTTTTGTTATCTATCTATGCTTTTATAATCTTTTGTTTTATATCAAGTAGTGTTTATATAATTAATGATATTTTTGATTGCAAGAACGATAGAATTCACCCTGTTAAGAAAAATAGACCTATTGCTTCATGCAAAATTGGAATAGTTCCAGCATTAATAATAGCAATAGTAATTGGATCATTATCATTAACATTTTCATATATCATAAATTTATATTTTTTTATTATCGTGAGTATATATATTTTGCAATCTATTATATATTCTGTTTGGTTAAAAAATATTTTTATTGTAGAATTATTTGTGTTGTCCTTGGGCTTTGTATTAAGAGCTTTAGCTGGAATTGTAATAATTGATGTTGTTATCTCTCCATGGATTCTTGTATGCACATATCTTTTATCTTTATTTATAGTTTTAAACAAAAGGAGACATGAGCTAATAATTCTCGGTGATGATGCAATTTTACATAGACCAACTTTAAATAAATATTCTCAGTCATTAATAGATAATATGACATCTGTTGTAACATCTTCAACCGTTGTAACCTATTCCTTATATACATTTACTTCAGAACAAAGTCAATATTTGATGATAACGATTCCATTTGTAATATATGGAATATTTAGATATCTTTATTTAATTGAACGAAAGGATGTAGTAGGTACACCAGAAGAGATATTATTTAAAGATAGGCCAATGTTAATAAATATTATCTTATGGATTATCATTTCTGGCATTATCGTATATATATAATCAGATTCATTGCTATTTAAAATTTATAACATTATAATAAAAGGATTTTTTAGTACATTTGTTGAAACTTATTACTAATCTTATTTTTAGAGTATATTAATTTTAAGGAGATGTATATGTGAGTATTCTAAATAATAAAAAGCTAATTTTATTACCTGTAATTGTGGTAGCAGTAATATTTATTTTTTCTTTAATACTTATCCCATCCATAAATCCCGCACCTCAGAATCTACCGATTGCTATTGTTAATCAAGATGAGGGAGTTAGCCAACCACCAATGGACATGGGGAAAATGATCGTTGATAATATTAAAATGATGTCTAATGCTGCGGGAGATGAAGAACCAGCAGTTAAATGGGTTGAAGTTGAAGATTATGAGTCAGTTTTAATAGGACTAAATAATCAGGAATATTATGCTGCATTGGTTATTCCAAAAGATTATAGTGCAAAACAAGCTTCCTTGATGACTCCAAATCCGACAGCACCAGAAATTGAAATAATAATTAATCAAGGTATGAATATAATGGCTGCAAATGTAGCAGAAAAAATGCTTATTGGAATTGTTGATAATATTAATAACGGATTGCGCACACAACTGATTAGTAGTTTTGAAAACCAAGGTGGAACACTATCAATTGGACAGGCTAATCTTTTAGTCCAACCCATAACGAAAAAAGTTACGATAGTAAATGAAGTAGGGACAAATAGTGCGAATGGGAACGCCCCAGTGGTTTTGTTTCAGCCTTTTTGGGTTGCCTGTATGGCAGGAACAGCTTTCCTTTTCAGAATGAGAAAAGATTATTATAATAATCGAAAAGACAAATTTATTACATTATTAATAGAATTATTCGTTGGAGTTATCTTAGCACTTGTTGCGGGTTTTAGTTTAACATTGATTGCTAACAATGTATTAGGATTACACGTTCCATTATTTACGGATACTGCATTATTTTTGACGATTGCTTATTTCAGTTTTTTCTTAATGATTCTGGCAACAATGGCTTGGTTAGGTCTTAAGGCAGGGATAGCAATATATGTTATTATTATGTTTTTCGGAGCGCCTCTTTTAGCAATGCCACCTGAATTCATGTCAGATTTCTACCGTGTATATGTGTACTCATGGATACCTTTGCATTTTATGGTAGAAGGCCTTCGAGAATTATTCTTTTTTGATAAAGGTTTAAATTTGAACTATTCCACAACAGTTTTAATAGGGATAGGTCTGGTAAGCTTCTTGGTACTAATAGCATCAATATTCAAACCTAGTGACAATAGTGTTAGTTTATATAAGAACTAATTACTATTTTTCAAAAATAATTAGAAAAAATACTCCCATAATTGTTGGGAGTATTTTTTGGTATTACCAACCCCTACTAGAGCCGCCACCGCCACCGCTTCCACCACCGCCACTGAAGCCGCCGCCACTACTTCCACCGCCTCTACCGCCTCTACCACCGAATATTAAGAAAATATAGAACACTGCTCGTGTAATTCTTCCACCTAACAAGGTCCAGTCAATAATTAATAACACTACAACTAAAATACCGATAATTATTTTTGCAAGTGGACTAAGACTTTCTGTTGGTTCGACAGTATTCACTTGTAAGTTCGGTTGTTCAAGATTGTTTATATCTAAGGAATATTCTGTAGCTACTTCTTGTAAAACAGCTAGATATCCATTTTTAATTCCTTCATCATAATTATCGACTTTAAAATACGGTAACATATATTCATCTTGTATTCGCCCTGTTTTACCATCTGGTAAAGCTCCTTCTAATCCATAACCAACTTCAATTCTGCTTTTTCTGTCGTCAACAGCAACAAGCATTACAAGACCATTATCAGCTTTTTCATCACCAATCCCCCAAGAACGAAGTATACTTAACGAAAAATCTTCTAAAACATTATCGTTAAGGCTATCTACAGTAACAACAACAATTTGTGCTCCGGTTGCTTGTTGAATTGCAACACTATTCTGCATAATAAGTTGTTTTGTAGAATCACTTAATACACCAGCATAATCATTAACATAAAAATCATTTGTTGGTGTAGGGACATCAATTGCATAGACTGGAGAGATCATAGTAATTAAAAGAATAATAAAGATTGTAAGAAATTTAAGTCTTCTCATATAAAAACTCCTAAAAATAATATTAATAAAGGCGACACGTTAGGTCACCTTTATGAAACTTTATTTTAAAACGAAACTTCTGGTACTTCATCAGCACCTTCTGATGCTTCAAAGTATTCTAGGATCTCAAAATTAAAGATGCTAGCATAAAGTGATCCTGGGAAAGTTTTAATCTTTGTATTATATTCTCTTACAGCATTATTATAATCTAATCGACTAACTGCAATACGATTCTCAGTACCAGCTAATTCATCAGATAATTGCATAAAGTTAGCATCGGATTTAATTTCAGGATAATTTTCAACAACTACAAGCAATCCGTTAAGTGCACCTGTTAACTCCGCATTAGCATCAGCTTTCTCACCAACTGAATCTGCCCCAGCTAATTTAGCACGTGCCTCAGTAACGCTATCCACTATGTTTTGTTCTTGAGTTGTAAAGCCCTTAACTGTATTAACTAAATTAGGTATTAAATCTGCCCGTCTTTGTAACTGAGTATCAATGTTTTGTAATTCTGTTGTTGCTGTTTCTTTTAAGGTTACAATATTATTATATGAACCGATAACGCTAGATCCAAATATTAGCAATAATACAAGTACTACAAGTAAAATTTTTGTTGTCGTTTTCATTATTTTACCTCCACTTTTTCTTTTTCTCATTTTCTTCTATTATACGCGCTAGCCTAATTATGACTAGTACATATTTATGATAGATAAACCATAAGTAAATAATATCATATGTAAGCCATTTATAGAATAACTAAACATTATATAATATTCATGAGATAATAGTATATTCTACGAAAAAATATGTGTTAGGTTTCACTTTTACAAGAAGATTTTAAATCAGTATGGTAATATATATTTAAGAATATACTAGATAAACTAATTATAGGAGTGATAATTATTAAAGTATTAGTGTTTGGTGGAACAGGTTTCATCGGAGAAAAGCTAATAGATTTTTTAATTAAAAAACAATATGAAGTAGTAATAGTTTTAAGGAATATTGATAAAGTGAAAACGAATGTTCGCGATAAGGTTCACGTTTGTGAATGGACTGACTTTCAACTTTTACCTTGTGATCAATTTAATGATGTTGATGTTGTTATTAACTTGATTGGTGAGTCAATCGGCAGCGGACGTTGGACAAAAGAAAAAAAAGAGAAAATTTTAAATAGTCGGATTAAAGCGACAAGGGCGATAGTTCAAGCGATAAAAAATAAAATTATTGACCCTAAGGCACTAATAAATGCTTCAGCTGTTGGTTATTATGGACCTCAGTTAGACGAACTAATTACTGAAGAAAATCCCCCTGGGCAAGATTTCCTTGCTAGTGTATGTATTGCTTGGGAACAAGAGGCCAGAAAAGTTGAAACTTATGGAGTTAGACTTATTATTTTAAGATTTGGAATAGTTTTGGGCAGAAGTGGTGGAACGTTGAAACAGATGTCACTACCCTACAAGTTTTTCGTAGGAGGGCCAATCGGAAGCGGAAGACAATGGATATCTTGGATTCATATTGACGACTTAATTAATATTATTGACTTCTCTATAAATAACTTTGAAATAAGTGGACCAGTAAACGTAACAACACCTAATCCAGTTACAATGAATGAATTTAGCAAAACATTAGGTAAAGCTTTAAAGAAACCATCTATCTTCAGAGTGCCAGCTTTCGCAATTAGATTAGTTCTTGGTGAAATGGCAGATTTGTTGGTCAACGGTCAAAGAGTAATTCCAAAAAAACTAATGGACCAAAATTATGAGTTTGTATATCCAACATTAGATAAAGCGTTTAGAGAAATATATCTACGAAATGATTCTAACACCGAACAGAGAAGAAGTATAAAATAATGATTTAAAAGTTAATATAATTGTAAGATATCGCTTAAGGTGGTGCTAATTTTGGGGCATAATCATCAGCATGAACATAATAGTACTAGTAATATAAAAGTGGCTTTTTTTCTAAATTTATCTTTTACCATATTTGAGATAATTGGTGGACTTTGGACTAACAGTATGGCAATCTTGGCTGATGCATTACATGATTTAGGAGACTCTTTTTCTCTTGGGCTTGCTTGGTATTTAGAAGGTTATTCAAAAAAAAAGCCGGATGAAAAATTTACATATGGTTATTCTCGTTTTTCTTTATTAGGGGCCTTAATAAATTCCGTTGTTTTAATTGCTGGGTCAATCTTTATATTAACAATTGTTATCCTGCGCTTATTTGATCCTGAACCAATCAATGCTAAAGGTATGTTAGCCTTTGCTATTGTTGGGATTATTGTTAATGGTGTAGCAGCTTTAAGATTAAGAAAGGGAAGCACCTTAAATGAAAGAGTTGTATCGTGGCATCTAATTGAGGATGTATTGGGTTGGGTTGCTGTCTTTGTAGTAAGTATTATTCTTATATTTAAAGATATGCCTATTCTCGACCCGATATTATCAATTATTATTACACTGTATATTATTTATAACGTTTTTAAAAATTTAACTGAAGTTGTAAATGTATTTTTACAAAGGACACCTAGTCAATTCTCTATTCCGATAATAGAAAAGGAAATTGTCGAAAAAACAGCATCAATTTTGGCTCACCATACACATATTTGGTCTTTAGAGGGAGAAAAGCATATACTAAGTACACATATTGTAATAGAAGAAGATTCTAATCATCAGGATATTATTAAAATTAAAAAGCACGTAAGAAAGATAATTAAGGAAAAAGGAATTAATCATGTTACAGTAGAAATAGAATTTGAAAATGAAGAATGTGATGATGAGGATTGTTATAGAAGCTTAAGTTGAGGTAGCCTAATGAATATCGGTATAATTTTAGCATTATTTAGTATGTTTTTTGCGGGTCTTAATGATGTCGTTTTTAAAAGATATTCGACAGAAGACCGTTCACGGGGTATTTATATTTTTGGAATTGGGATAACGTGGACATTATTACAATTAGCCTATTATGGGTTTAAAGAGATAGAATTTAATCTAACTATGCCAACACTCATCTATGGTGGTATAACAGGGTTACTATTAGTCTGTTCAAATATCTTTCTTCTAGAAAGCCTTAAAAGAATCGATGCAAGTCTGGGTTCTACAACCTATAGATTAAACACAATTATAGTAGTTTTCTTATCTGTCGTTCTATTAAATGAACAGCTATATCTCACTAAGATTATTGGTATATCCCTTGGAATTATAGCAGTTATCTTATTGTTTAAAAGCAATAAGGATACAAATTCGCAGATAAACTATACTAAATTTTTATGGATCGCAATCACTGCATCAATTTTTCGAGCTTTTTACGGAGTAGTCTCTAAAATCGGCTTAATAAATGATGCTTCTCCAGAAATATTGCTTTTATTTGCCTCCTGTTTTTGGATTATTGGCGGACTAACATATGCTTTATTGAGAGAGAAAGGATTTAAAATAACAAAAATAAAGATACAGTATTCTATTATCTCAGGCATTTTAGTCTTTCTAATAGTTAACACCTTAATTGGAGCGTTAAAAGTTGGGGAAGCTAGCATCATTATTCCGATAGCTAATTTAGGCTTTCTTGTTGCATTATCATTATCATTATTAACGAAAATGGAAGCTTTAAATAAATACAAAATAATAGCAATTATTGTTTCAGTTTTAGCGATTATCTTTTTAAGTGTTTAAATATACATCTAACATTAATCTAGATATAATGTTAAAATAAAGAATAAATAAACAAAAATATATGAATATGAAAGATGGTGCGTATATGTTAAAAAAAATACTTATAGTGCTTGCAGCCATACTTATAGTTATTGTTTTAATTGGCAATTATTATTTTTATAAAGCTATATTTCTATAGAAATAAATAAATAAAGATGTTAATTGTATTAGAATTTGAAAAGTTAGAAGCAGCTAAATCAGCTACTCCTAACTTGTTTATTATCATGGAGGAGGAATTAGCTATGCTTGATATAATGATTAAAAGAAGAAGTATAAGGAAATTTAAAAATACAAAAATTCTTAAGGAAGATATAGATAAAATTATTCAGGCTGCGTTACTAGCCCCATCATCACGCAGTAGAAAATCATGGAATTTTATTATTGTAACAGATGAAGAATTATTGAAAAAATTAGCTCTTTCTAAGGAACATGGTTCACAATTTCTTAAAGATGCACCTCTTGGAATAGTAGTTATTGCGGATGGAACAGATAATGACGTCTGGGTTGAAGATACTTCAATCGCATCAATTATTATCCAGCTACAAGCAGAAAGCATCAATTTAGGCTCATGTTGGATACAAATCAGAAATAGAATGCATAATATTAACTGTACTTCAGAAGATTATATTAAGGAACTATTAGACATCCCTGAAAACTACAAAGTAGAATCAATAATAGCAATAGGGCATCCAAATGAAGTCAAACAGGTTAATAAAATTGAAGAGTTGGAATATGGTAAAGTCTTTAGAGATAAGTATGGCAAGAATTAATATAATTTATTTTTATCCGTTTTATTTAAACTCATAGTTATATAAAAGCAGTTATAATTTCCCTCATGCTCTCCACGTCCGCCAACTTTTTCTGAATGATTAGAAGCAGAAAAAAGTTGGCTCCCATAAGTCGCATTGATGAAAACTATAACTGCTTTTATATATAATATATTAATGTTTAAAATAACTGGATAAAATAAGTTATATTAATGCTAAACTTATCTATCAAATCCTTCATCCATATCAACAAATCAAACCCTAAAAGATTAAAAGCCTATTTGCTTCATCTGACTAATCCTTCAAACGCACATGTAGTTTACAACGTGCTCACGATGTCTGTTACCTTTCTCTTAAGAAGTAAAATACGAAGAAAGGTAACTCCCATAAGTCGCAAGTTGCAAACCACATATGTTCCTCTCCTACTCAAGGTAAGCTCCGTTCCTGCGATATTAAGCGCGCCTTGAACTAACCAATTTTCTACAGTCTAACAAAACAGGATAAAAAGAATATTGTCATCGTTAAAATTAATATGAATAATAGCTAAAAGATTTTGATAGTTAATTAATTGTTTAATGTAACAACGCCCTTGAGGAAGGGTGGCTTGCCTAAATGCCAAATTTAATTATTACAAGTATACATCAAAAGCAGTTTAACAATAATTAACCAATATAAATCGGAAAGATATGTAGATTGCTAAGTAACGATAGTTGAGCAGTTGTTCGTTTCTTTAAACCAACGATATTAAATAAATAATTTTATAGTCATGCTCTTATATTTAATAACTTTAGAAATAAAACTTTAATATATCGAAAAGGTTTTTGGGTTGCTTTATAGCGACTTATGGAAGCTACTTTTTTCTTTCTTTATTTATTAAAAAAAAGTAGTGGACATGGAGAGCAATAACGCAATCCACAAAGCTTTTTGATTTACTAGATTAATTGTCAAATCTTTTAAATCGACCAGAGCATTTATAAAACTTTTTATTGAAACGAGTAATTGCTTAATATTACACCGCCCTTAAGGAAGAAGGCTTACTAAATGTCATATTTATTTATTACTCGTATATATCAAAGCAATTTATACAAATAAATCAATATAAATCAGAAAGGTTTGTGGGTTGCGTTATAGCGACTTTTGGGAGTCCCTTTTTTCAATTTCTTATCATTAATAAAAAGGGGGCGGACAAGGTGAGCAATAACGCAATCCACAAAACTTTCTGATTAACATGACTATTGGCCTAAATCCTTTGATCTATTAATGAAATAATAAAATTTGACATTAGGCATTAATGTATTTAAAATAAGTTAAGTAATACTACATATCTTAAATACAATGCTAGGGAATAGTAAATTATAGAATCCTTAAGAGAGGGAAATCAACTGCTGTAAGATTTCCTAGGAAATTCTTTTTTGAAGTCGCCCTTAAGTAGTCTGTTTGATACATAATTGAGTAGAACAGACCGGATTAATATTCGTTATGAAAGAGTGCATGACAAAAAACTGTCATGAATAAAGGTGGTACCGCGAGCATTTTCGTCCTTTGGATGAATAAGCTTTTTTTTATATCTAAAATAATTATTAGTAATTGGAGGCATTTATATGAATAAATTAGAACAACAAATCCCTACTACATACGATCCAAAGGATGTTGAGGTTAAATGGAGCAAGTTTTGGGCAGAGAATGAATTCTTTAAAGCAGGACAAGATCAGGAGAAAGAACCCTATTCAATGGTAATTCCTCCTCCTAATGTAACAGGAGCACTACATATTGGACATGCCTTTGACTTTACCCTTCAAGATATAATGGCAAGAATGAAAAGAATGCAAGGATATGATACCTTATGGTTGCCAGGTACTGATCATGCGGGTATTGCGACACAAGCAGTAATTCAAGGGAAATTAAGAGAACAAGGAAGCAGCCGTCAAGAGCTAGGGCGCGAAAAATTTGTAGAGCTTGCTTGGGAATGGACGGAAAAGTATTCGGAGAGGATCCATCAGCAATGGGATAAGCTAGGACTATCAGTAGATTATTCTAGAGAACGTTTTACTTTAGATGAAGGATTATCTAAAGCTGTTAGAAACATTTTTGTAAGTCTTTATGAAAAAGGTTTAATTTATCGTGGTAAATATATAATTAATTGGGATCCTGAGGCAAGAACAGCTCTTTCAGATATTGAGGTTGAATATAAAGATATTCAAGGCGCCCTTTATCACATGCGCTATCCGCTAAAGGATGGCAGCGGCTTTATTTCTGTTGCGACAACACGTCCTGAAACAATGCTTGGTGATACTTCAGTAGCCGTTCATCCAAAAGATGAGCGCTACAAACATTTAATTGGAAAATCACTTATCCTGCCGATTGTTGGTAGAGAGATTAAGATAATTGAAGATGATTATGTAGATCGAGATTTTGGAAGTGGAGCTGTAAAAATTACCCCAGCCCATGATCCCAATGACTTTGAAATCGGGAATCGCCATAACCTTGAACGTGTTTTAGTGATGGATGAAGCTGGTCAGATGAATGAAAATGCAGGTAAATATCAGGGACTAGATCGCTTTGAATGTCGTAAACAGATTGTTAAGGACTTACAAGAGTTAGATGTTTTATTTGAAATTGAAGAATATTTTCATTCAGTTGGCCATAGTCAAAGAACTGGTGTAATTGTTGAGCCATATTTGTCTACCCAATGGTTTGTAAAGATGAAGCCGCTTGCAGAAAAATCAATTGAGCAACAAAAAAGGGGTCAAGGGGTTAACTTTATCCCTGAACGTTTTGAGAAAATTTATCTTAATTGGATTGAGAATATTCGTGATTGGTGTATCTCTAGACAATTATGGTGGGGCCATCGTATACCAGCCTGGTATTGTGCTGATTGCGATCAAATAATTGTTCAAATGGAAGCTCCAACTACTTGTACCAAATGTGGGGGCAGTAACCTTCAGCAAGATGAAGATGTTTTGGATACATGGTTTAGTTCTGGTATCTGGCCATTTTCTACAATGGGTTGGCCTGAGCAAACGGATGATTTAAAAAGATATTATCCAACAGACCTTTTAATAACTGGTTATGATATTATTTTCTTTTGGGTAGCAAGAATGATCTTTACCGCGCTGGAGTTTACTGGTGAAAATCCTTTTAAAGACGTATATATTCACGGTCTAGTTAGAGATAGCGAAGGAAGAAAGATGTCTAAATCCTTAGGGAATGGTATTGATCCATTAGAGGTTATTGACCAATATGGTGCTGATGCCTTAAGATTTATGATTTCTACAAGTACAACACCTGGTCAAGACTTGAAATTCCATTATGAAAGAGTTGAAGCAGCAAGAAATTTTGCTAATAAGATTTGGAACGCTTCAAGATTTACGATTATGAATTTAGGAGATTTCACTGCTGAGGATATTGACTTATCAGGAGAACTTCTAACAGCAGATAAGTGGATTTTACATCGCTATAATGAAACGGTAAGAGAGGTAACAAGATTATTTGACCAGTATGATTTTGGTGAAGCAGGAAGAGTATTAACACATTTTGTTTGGGATGAATTTTGCGATTGGTATATCGAATTAGCAAAATTAGCTTTATATAGTGATGATGAAACAGCTAAGAACAAAAGTAAATCTATCCTAACCTATGTCTTAGATAATATTTTGAGATTATTACACCCATATATGCCTTTTATTACTGAGGAAATATGGCAACACTTACCTCATTCAGGTAAAAGTATTACAATTGCTAACTGGCCAGAATATAGTCAGGACTTTAATAATCCTACAGCTGCTAAAGAAATGACATTATTGATGGATATAATTCGTTCTGTTAGAAATATTCGCGCAGAAGTAAATGTACCATTAAGTAAAAAAATCGAGATAATAATCAAAGCTACAACAGAGGAAAACCAACAAATAATTGAAGTAAATCAGTCATATATTGCCCGTTTTTGTAATCCGGAAACTCTAAAAATTTCCGTTACAGTTAAATCACCAGAGAAAGCAATGTCTGCAATAGTAACTGGTGCAGAAATATATCTTCCATTAGAAGGTCTAATAGATATTGAGCAAGAGCTTACAAGTTTAGAAAAGGAATTAGAAACACTTAATTTTGAGGTAGATCGTCTACAAAAGAAATTAAATAATAAAAGCTTTGTAGATAAAGCACCAGCTATGGTTATTGCAGCAGAAAAAGAAAAAGAAAGTGATTATTTAGCTAAAAGAAGTAAGGTATTATTAAGAATAGAAGAACTAAAAAACTAAGATAAGAAGAACGGGTGACAGAATAGTGGATTTTAACCAAGTTGAAACTAAAGGACAAGCAATTGAGTGGATTCACGGTTTAGTTGTCTTTGGTATGAAACCAGGCTTAGAACGAATGGAATGGATGCTAGATAAATTAGATCATCCAGAACAAAAATCCAAATTTCTTCATGTTGCTGGAACAAATGGTAAGGGTTCAACGGTTAGCTATATTAGTCAAGTATTAATTAATGCAGGTTATCAGGTTGGGATATTTACTTCTCCATACTTAGTTGAATTTACTAATCGTATTCAAGTAAATGGAGAAGATATATCTGGTGAAGATTTAGTGAATATTTTAAATCAGATAATTCCTTTAGTAAAAGAATTAGAAGATTCTAAAATTGGTATACCAACTGAATTCGAAGTTGTTACAACCATTGCACTTTTATATTATGCTACTATAAAACAGCCAGATATAGTATTATGGGAAACGGGACTAGGAGGAAGATTAGATTCTACAAATATCGTAACACCACTCTTGTCAATAATAACTAATATTGGTCATGATCATATGGATATACTAGGCAACAACATTAAAGATATTGCTAAAGAAAAGGCAGGAATCATCAAACAGAATATTCCAGTTATTTCTGGTGTAGAGGATGCAGAGGCCTTATCAGTTATTAGAGAGCTAGCAGAATTGAAGAACTCAGAATTATATCAATTAAACGAACAATATAATTTTAGAATTCACGATATGAGTCAAGCTGGCAGTAAATTTACTTTTAATAGTGAAAATTTAATAATTGAAGATATTACAATAAGAATGATTGGTTCTCACCAGATTAATAATGCAGCAATCTCAATTATGGCGCTTCAATTGTTGAAAGATAAATATAACTTTGATATTGATTTGAATGTTATTTACCAGGGTTTGGAGAAGACCTTTTGGGCGGGCCGATTTGAAATAATAGCCCTTAAACCATTAATTATTATTGATGGTGCTCATAATCTTGAAGGTGTACAAACCATAAGGCAGACTTTATCATTATTTAAATATAATCGTCTAATATTAGTTTTAGGAATATTAAAAGATAAGGCATTAAAAGAATATCTTGAAATAATTACACCATTAGCAGATCAAATAATTATTACTGAACCAGGTGTACCAAGAAAAGCTAATGCCGAAGATGTAAGAGCTATTGTTTATACAATAGATGCTAATAAGAAGGTTATAACTATCAAGGAATGGCAACAAGCTTTAACAGAGGGACTAAAGATTATAGAAGAAGATGATTTACTATTAGTTACAGGATCATTATATTTAATTGCGGAAGCAAGAAGGTTTTTACTGGACAAAAAGAATTAAAAGGTTGGTGGATAATTTGAATTCGGATCAGCATGTTCATTTTATAGGTATAGGTGGCTATGGTATGAGTGCAATTGCACGAGTGCTTTTAGATATGGGTTGTACAGTCAGTGGCTCTGATGTAATGAGTAAAGAGCTAATTGATAAATTAGTGTTGCGAGGTGCAAAGATATATATCGGGCATGACGAAAATAATTTATCAGGGTCAGAATTAGTAGTTTATTCTTCGGATATTCCGAAAAATAATATTGAATTAATAGCTGCTAAAGAAAGAAATATTCCTTGTATACATAGGTCAGAAATGTTAGCAAAAATCCTTAATCAAAAGAAAAGCATCACTGTAGCAGGTGCACATGGAAAAACAACCACTTCATCGATGATTGCCTTTGTTATGGAAATCAATAATTTAGACCCAACTTTCATCATCGGCGGCGAGCTTCTTAATATTGGAAGCAATGCAAAAGCAGGTAGCAGCGATTATGTAGTAGCAGAAGTGGACGAAAGTGATGGTAGCTTTTTAAAATTATCCCTATATTAGCGTGATTACTAATATTGAAGCCGATCACTTAGAGAATTATGATGGTGATTATAATAATTTAAAAAAAGCATATCGTCAATATTTAAAACAAGTAAGACCAGATGGCACATCAATTTTATGCTACGATGATGAATATATTAAAGAGATTCTATCAGAATTAAATGGGAATCATATTATTACCTATGGCTTTGAGAATGAAGCGGATTATGTTGCTACAGATTTGAAATTTGCTAAACGCACAGCATCATTTAATGTTAATTATCAGGGCAAGATATTAGGGCAAATGCAACTATCAGTTCCAGGCAAACATAATGTTTTAAATGCGCTAGCAACAATTATTGTCTGCTTAGAAATTGGCATGGATTTTAATGATATTGCCAAAGCTTTGTTAGAATTCACTGGAGCCAAAAGAAGATTCCAGGTAATTGGTGAACTTAAGGGAATAACTGTTATTGATGATTACTCGCACCACCCAACAGAAATAAAAGCAACAATAAATGCTGCAAAGGCAGCTGGGAAAAGAATAATAGCTGTTTTCCAACCACAAAGATATTCAAGAACTTTTTTCTTGCTTGATGCTTTCAGCAAAGCATTTGCCGAAGCTGATGAAGTAATAATAACAAATATCTATTCCCCGGCAGGTGATAGCATGAAAGACAAAGTTACCGCCATAAAATTATTTGACCTAATAAAAGAAAATAGTAATGCTAACGTAAAATATTTTTCAACAAAAGAAGAAGTATTTGATTACTTGTCTAGTTCAGTAAAAGAAGATGATCTAGTTTTAACAATGGGAGCGGGAGATATTTGGAAAGTAGCCTATGAGTTAGTGGAGTATATTGCGAAAGATAGATAGTTGAGCTGTAGATAAGTACTTAACAAAAAACCACTAATAAACATTTATTAGTGGCTTTTTGTTAAGTAATCATTTAATTATTGTTAAAATGAGGATACATCGATGATTTCGGCACCACTTGGGTATTGAAAATCAGCTTCAGTTACATTGCCAATTGTTAAATCTTTAAAATAAAGGCTGTTAGTCATGTCACCATAGTTAGCTATCATTTTAATAATTATACCTTTATCAGCCCAAACATAATATTTAGCTTCAAAACCTGGGACGGTGTTCTCGAAAACGTATACTTTTTTATCATCAAGAGTTTCAGTGCCAGTATAATTAATCATATCAAATGTTTCAGCATCAAGATCGGATACTAGAGAAAATGGAGTATCAATATTAATTGGTTCCGTCATAGGAGTTATAATAACTTGGTTAGTACTAGCTAAATACATACCCATTATTCCTTGAGAAGAGTTAACAAATACTGTTTGCATCGGGTCTTCCAATTTCATGCTGTTATCCATCACCCATAATTTAAATGTTGTTTCCATTGACCCGTTTTCCATGATTGCTTCAAAATAATAGTTTGTAATATTATTACTCATCACAACATCTTTAAATAATAGGTTGTCTGGGTCAGCATTTTCAGTAACAAGTGAGGCATAACCTATTGGCTCTGCTTCTTGATTAGTATTGACCGTTTGAACATTGTTGTTAGTTGTTAAAATGTAGTTTATATTTAATGTACTTTCATCAACTTCAATTTTTATAGAAGATAAATTCGTATTAATTGTGTATTCACCATTACTATTAGTTGTAACATTTCCTTCATCATAATTAATAGTAATATTTTTTATTCCACTTTCATTATCTTCCATAGTACCATTATTATTTTCATCTAAAAACACTATGCCATCAACAGTATAATCCCCGCTTGTATTATTACAACCAGCAGATAAGAATAATATAAGTCCTATTATGATAATAAAACCTTTTTTCAATTCAAAAACCTCCTTATTGAAATATATTGTATTTATAGACGTTTATAGTAACATTAGTATGTAATAATCGTGTAAAAGTTTTAGACTTTTACAAGTGAAGATTATCAAAAGATACATAAAAT
Organism: uncultured Bacillaceae bacterium; assembly: GCA_964609605.1. Taxonomy (GTDB): domain Bacteria; phylum Bacillota; class Bacilli; order Tepidibacillales; family Tepidibacillaceae; genus CAZSSR01. The sequence continues at coordinate 21,786 of CAZSSR010000002.1, forward strand.
GTCAATAGCTAAGCAACAATTGATAAATATGGGTACTATTATGGGTACTATAATGAAGCGTTAGTATAATATATAATGTTAAGAAAAAACAAGTAGGTTATACCATAATATAGATTTTTATAGCATATAGGTATTAATAATGTTATAATTTGTGGGAATAAGGACCTATATTTTTTTTTGTTCTGTCACAGTAGATAGAAAGGGTTGGTTTCATGGCTAGAAAGCGTCTTGGGGATATTTTGCTTGATAATAATATAATAACGAATGAACAGCTAGAGAAAGCTTTATTGGAGCAGAAAGAAACCAAGAAGAAACTTGGAGATACTCTAATATCTTTGGGTTATATAAAAGAGCAAGAACTGATTGAGGTATTAGAGTTTCAGCTGGGGATACCACATGTTAGTCTATATAAATATAATATTGATCAATCAATTACTAAATTGATTGATCAACGATTTGCAATTGAACATCAGGTTTTACCCATAAAGAAGGAAATGAATAAATTAACGGTTGCAATGGCTGATCCTTTAGATTATTATGCGATTGATGATTTACGGATGATTACTGGATTACAGATAGAACCTGTTATAGCCTCAAGAAATGAAATAAGCACGTTAATTAATCGAATATATAGTATTCAAGAAACAGTTAATGAGATAATGGAGTATCTTCCAAAGGATGAAGATTTAACTGAACAGGTTAATTCAGAAGATGCCCCCGTTAGTCGCATGGTAAATCAAATACTAAAAAATGCCGTGCTGATGAATGCTAGTGATATTCACTTTGATCCTCAAGAACATGAATTATTAGTAAGATTTCGGATAGATGGTTATTTACAAACAGAACAAAGTTTAGCCAAAAATATGCAATCAATTATTACCACGAGAATTAAGATTATGAGTAGAATAGATATTGCTGAGAAGAGATTACCTCAAGATGGCCGTTTTAAGATGGAGGTTGATTTAAGGATAATAGATATTCGTGTTTCAACATTGCCTACTTTAAATGGTGAGAAAGTTGTATTGAGAATTTTGGATCTAAATCAATCAATTAAAGAGATTGAACAGCTTGGTTTTTTAAGTGATAATGCCGAGAAATTCCGCAAAATGTACCATCGTGCTTACGGACTTGTACTTGTGACAGGACCGACTGGTAGCGGTAAGTCATCTACCCTATATGCAGCACTAAATGAATTAAATAAAGAGGATGTCAATATTATTACGATTGAAGATCCTGTTGAGTTTCAATTGCACGGAATAAGTCAAATACAAGTCAATGATAAAATTGGTTTGACATTTATAAAAGGGTTACGAGCAGTTCTAAGACAAGACCCTGATATTATTATGATTGGTGAGGTTAGGGATTCTGAAACAGTTGAAATGGCAATAAGATATGCCTTAACTGGGCATGTAGTATTAAGTACAATACATACAAATGATGCAGCTTCGACTTTTACAAGATTATTAGATATGGGTGTTGAACCTTATGTAATAGTATCATCACTCAGTGGTGTTGTTGCTCAAAGATTGGTTAGAAAAATTTGCACTGAATGTACTCAAGAATTTATTCCTTCAGTTGAAGAAAAATTATTATTGGAAAAGTATAATATCACTGCCGCTTTAAAAAAAGGAAAAGGCTGTGCCAAATGTAATAAAACAGGATATAAAGGCAGGGTTGCTATTCAAGAACTTATAGTATTAGATGATGAGCTTAAGCAAATGATATTTGAAAAACAACCAGATTCAGCATATCGTAATTATTTAAAAGAAAAAGGATTTGTTTCTATGCTTGAAGATGGTTTAAGAAAAGTTGAACTAGGTATTACAACAGTATCTGAAGTTATGGGAGCGACGATGGATGATGGATAATAGTGATATGAATAGATTGCAATACAGTATTGAAGATCTAATGATAGATGCATTTAATAAAGCTGCTTCAGATCTTCATTTGTCAGTAGGTGCTAAACCAACACTCAGAATTAATGGGGACTTAGTGGTTTTAAGAGATGATATTTTAGAGGCTAAGGATACTGCCCATTTTATTAAAGATTTAGTAACTGATAGGCAATTAAAGGAATTTTTAGAAAAAGGCGAATTAGATTTTTCTTATGGAATTAAAGGAATATCCAGATTTAGAATTAATATATATAAACAAAGGGACACTATTAGTTTGGCCATAAGAATAATTCCAACGAATGTGCCCGATTTAGATCAATTAGGGGCTAACCCCATTTTAAAAACATTTGTGGAAAAACCACAGGGATTGGTATTAGTAACTGGTCCGACTGGTAGCGGGAAATCAACAACATTGGCGTCAATGATAGATTTAATAAATCAAACTCAATCTAAACATATTATTACGCTTGAAGACCCAATTGAGTATCTTCATAGACATGGTAAATCATTGATAAATCAAAGAGAAATAGGGATAGATTCTAGTAGTTTTGCCACTGCTCTTAGAGCTTCACTTAGGCAAGATCCAGATGTTATATTAGTCGGTGAAATGCGTGATTTGGAAACGATTTCAACAGCTATTACTGCTGCTGAAACTGGACATTTAGTATTTGGTACATTACACACTTCAGATGCTGCTAATACAATAGATCGAATAATTGATGTTTTTCCAGTATACCAGCAATCACAGATAAGATTACAGCTTTCTAACGTATTAGTTGGAATTGTTGCTCAAAAACTTTTACCGACAATTAATTTAGAAGGAAGAGTGGTAGCTATGGAGATATTGATTAATACGCCTGCTATTGCTAATCTTATCCGTTCAGAGAAAACTCATCAAATCAAAACTGTGATGCAGACAAGTAGAAGTTTTGGGATGCAAACTATGGAATCAGCACTAAAGGATTTAGTTAATTTAAGAAAAATAGATGAACGAATTGCTAAACAGATAGTAGCAAATTGGGATAGAGTGTAGGTGAAATTAATTGGTTTATCAATATTCCGGGGTTGATAATAAAGGGAAAAAGATTAAGGGAACTCAAGAGGCTAAAGACAAAGAAGATGTAATTAAAAAATTAAAACAAAAGGGAATTTATACTTTAGAAATTAAGGAAATTAAAAAAGGTATTCTATATAAAGAGATTCAGATTTTTAGATCGGTTAAAACTGCTGAATTGGTTATATTTACAAGACAACTGGCGACATTGATCAAAGCTGGAGTTACAATTCTTGATTCAATAAATATTTTAAGTGAACAGTCAGAAAATAAAGGATTTTCTCAAATATTAAAAAATATTGAGTCAGAAATTCGTAGTGGTGAAAATCTTTCTGATGCTTTTGGTTCATATCCGAAGGTCTTTCCTGTATTGTTTATTAATATGGTAAGAGCTGGTGAGCTATCAGGAACATTAGAGGATACTTTAAATAGTGCAGCTGTCTATCTGGAGAAAGAATTTATTACAAAGAAGAAAATTATGTCCGCATTAACTTATCCAATAGTTGTAATGGTTTTAGCTATAGCAGTAACCATCTTTCTCTTAATATCGGTAGTTCCAAGCTTTGTGGATCTATATGCAACTTTTGAGGCGAAATTACCTCTTCCAACTAGGATAGTTTTGTTTGCAAGTGATTTCGTTCTACATTATTGGTTTGTATTGTTACTATTTTTTATAATTATAGTAGTTTCATACAATATTCTAAACAAAAATATCGCTACTAGGTATTATATTGATTATATTAAGCTAAAAATGCCAGTCTTCGGAAAGCTTTTACAAAAGTCAGCGATTGCTAAATTTTCTAGGACCTTAAGCTTATTGTTAAAAAGTGCTGTTCCTATCCTCGATTCATTATTAATGGTTAGCAGTATTGTGGATAATGAGGCGGTTGCAAGGCCGATAAGGGAGTCAAGAGATAGCTTAAGTCAAGGGAATCCGTTGCATGAGCCATTAAAAAAGAATAAATTATTTCCACCCTTATTAATTCATATGATGGCTATTGGTGAGGAAACTGGGTCTCTAGAGGAAATGCTTGATAAGGTAGCCGATTTCTATGAGTCAGATGTGGAGAACATGACCGATCAATTGAAGCAATTAATTGAGCCATTAATGATTGTATTTTTAACTGCAATCGTTGGAATAATTGTTTTGGCAGTATTAATGCCAATGTTTGGGTTATATGATTTGATAGGTCAATAGTTCAAAATTATTAGTATATGCTTTTATTATTTATTGGAAGGAGGTGAGATTATGCAAAATGTATTGAGAAAGAATTTATTCAATCAACGTGGTGTAACTTTAATCGAGTTGATTGCTGTTATACTTATTTTAGGGATTATTGCTGCAATTGGAATCCCTGTAGTATTTAATCAAATTGATTTAGCTAATGAAAAGACTAATGAAACTAATATCGCGATTATGAATGATGCTATCGCGCGTTATGCAACTTTAAATAACGGATATCCATCTAGCACCGCTGTAACAAGTTTGGCATTATTGATTTCAACAATAAATGGAGGGACTGGTGGCCCGTTTATTGATGCTGATTTTCCAACTACAAAAGCAGATGGTACAACTCCTTGGAATCTTGAAGTGACCACAGGTACTGTAACAGGAATAAACTAATTTTACTAATTTAGTAGAATGCTATTTTCATAAATAGCATTCTACTAATATACCAATTGAGGTAATAAGATATGGAAGTTTTTTATTGGATATTATATATAATACTAGCTTTATTTATCGGCTCTTTTTTAAATGTAGTAGCATTAAGGGTACCGAATAATGAATCGATAGTTCTACCGCCATCACATTGTCCAACTTGTAAGGGGCGACTTAATTTTATTGATTTAATACCGGTATTTGGCTTTATTATCCGAAGGGGAAGATGTAGACATTGTGCGGCAAAGATATCCCCTATTTATATATTTGGAGAATTATTAACGCTATTATTATTTTTATTAATACCTATTTACATAGGTTTTACAATCGAACTTATTGTCGCTTATCCTTTTGCAATATTAATGATTATTGTTACAATAAGCGACTTAAAATATAAGATAATTCCTGACAAGATAATATATCCAGGCATGATACTTTTTCTTCTATTACGAATATTTATCCATCCACTTGGCTTTTGGAATTATATTATCGGAGCCTTTCTTGGCGGAGGGCTACTTCTGTTAATAGCAATTATAAGTCGTGGAGGAATTGGTGGAGGAGATATAAAATTATTTTTCCTGATTGGGCTGGTTTTAGGATGGCAGAATACCTTATTAACACTCTTTTTAGCTGCTTTTCTTGGAACACTTGTTGGTGGAGTTTTAATGTTATTAGGCGCCATTAAGCGAAAACAAATGGTTCCATTTGGACCATTTATAACAGTTGGAGCAATAATAGCTTATTTGTTCGGAAATAATATTTTGGATTGGTACTTAAGCTTTTTTTTATAGATAGTATTATATGTATAACTTTAGGTGGTGATTTATTAGATGAAAAAAAGACAATTAGCAATCGTTTTTGACGATTATTCAGTCCGTTTTATTGAGGCGAAAATTAAAGGTAATCGTATTAAAACAATTTATAATACTTTTATAATAGAAAATAATAATTTAATAAAAGATGGTGTGTTTGACAAGATCGAATGGAATAAACTATTTAATGATCTTTTGCATAAGAAAATACTTAAGACAAAGACAGTTCATGTAATTATACCAACCTCTTTAGTTATTTTACGTCAACAGGCTTTGCCTGATTTACCAGTGGAGCAGCTTAAACATTTTATTGCAAACGAAATTGGAAATACAATATTCTTTCCTTTTGAAGATCCTATATTTGATATTGTAAAGATAGAGTCAGAAGAACCAATTACTAATGAGGATGGGGAGACTACAAGGGAAGGGCTCATAATTGCAACTCCGGGAGCAGTTATTAATGATATTATTGAGATATTAAAGGAGGAGAAATTTAAGATCCTTTCCATTGATATTCCAGCATTAAGCTATTTTCGATATATTGAATTGTTTTTTCCAGATATTAAATATGAAACTAAATTACTATGTTATATTACAGATAATGGAATAGACTTGCATATTTTTGATAAGGATATTCTCTATTTTACTAGGCATATTCCAAAAGATTTACAAAAGAATTATTTTTTTGGAGATGAAGATAAGTTTAATGATCAGGGATTCGCGTCTGGTTTATCCTTTGAAATAGAAAGGGCGAAGAATTATTTTAATTTTACATTAAACAATCGTACTAGAAAAATTTCAGGAATTGTTATTTCTTCTGAAAGAGCTTTAACGGATATGTTTATAGATTCATTAAAGGAAATGATAGGTATAGACATTACTGTTATAGGTAATCTCAATAGAACTCTTCCTAGAAAAGTAAAGCAATTTAAAGGTTATGAAGTTGGCATTGGAGCTTTTTTTAGAGAGGTGAAGAAATAATATGGAAATCAACCTATTACCTAAGATTCCGAATACAAGACGATTTCGATTTCCCATTTCATTTATTATAGCTATAGTTGTTCTAGTTCCAAGCGGTTTTATTGGTTGGCAGGCTTGGGGGAATAGTATTATTCTTGAGGAACAGCAAAGTATATTGCAGGATTTGGTGAATAAGAGCGACTATTATTCTGGAAAATTGGAAGAAAATAAAACTGATACGCAATTGTTTGAAAAGTATTTTACAGAATTAAATTTAATTAGAGATCAACATTTAGATTGGGTTGTGTTATTTGATGGATTAACTTCCAAATTACCAACTGACGCAATAATTACTAGTCTTACATATGATGGAGGGGAAAGTGTATTGATTGATGCAGAATTTCCTTCTATAAATTTAGGAGCTCAATATATTCAATGGTTAGAAACAATTGACTGGGTTGATGAAATTAAATCTGCACAATCTGAAACCCAAACTGGCAATTATCTGCTAGAAATAGAGTTAAAAATAGAGCCCCAAACCTTGTTAAAAGGAGGGGAAGTTAATGAATGAGTGGAAGAAGACTATTTATTTGTTAATAATATTTTTTATAATATTAGTCGGATGGTATTTCTTATATCATTATATTTTTGATAACAAAATGACTGAAGTAAACGATAGTATTGCAATAGAAGAAGAATCTATTGCTTTAAAGATAGAACAAATTAATAAAGCGTTAGAGCAAGAAGAAGATTTGGCTAAAACTAATTATTATGTTTATATTCCTAAAGAAAGCGGTATACCTAATATTTTAGATTTTTTTTCTAAAACAGCGCAGAAAAACAAAGTAAATATTGAGCATATTGAAGTAGATAATCAGGTTGCTGATTCAACCGAGGTAACTTCAGTCTCTGAGTTGACTACTTTATCAATAAGAATGTTTTTAAACGGTGATTACGTTAATATTAGAACATTTCTAAATGATGTATATTCTGGTGAAAGATTATTAAATTTAACCAAATGGCAATGGGAAAATAATGGTGATTCTGAAATTAATATTTATTTATCTTATGAGGCATATTATTATCCGAATAATTTTGAGCAATTCAAAGATCTACCTGTAATACAAACGTATAGTCCTGCGTATAGAGTAAATCCGCTTCTAAAAACCATTGTTAAAGAAACGGTAGTTGAATAATAGTTGAGCTGTCGTTAAAAAGGGGTGTATAGTTAGGATGAGAAACAAGTTTTTAAATCAGCGTGGAGCGACATTGATAGAGTTATTAGCTGCTATTGTAATTCTTATGTTGATTCTCGGTCCAATGCTTTCCCTTACTTTTTCATTGTTTAGTAATTCTATTGAAGATGGTGAAAGGAATCAATCAGCAAACATTGGGCAAGAGGTAATTGAAGAAGTTAAATTACTTGTAAGCTCAGGTCAATATACTTATAATCCCAATCGTCCGGAATATTCTGGATATGATATTGATGTTGAGATAGTAGATTTTTCGGAAAATAATAATTTAAAAGAGATTAATGTAACGGTAATTAAGCAAAACAGTGATTTCTCAGCAGTAACATTAAAAACAGTGGTGAGAATACCATGAATATAAAAGATAAAAGTGGTGCAACTTTAATTGAATTATTAGCTGTTATTTCAATAATCTCTGTAATTCTATTAGCAATTACAGGTGCTCAGTTAATATGGTATAATAGTACTGCAAATCTACCAGAGAAAACGCTTAATCAAGAGCGATTACGTTTTGCGTTTGAACAAATTGTTAAGGATATTGAAGAAGCAAATAGCATTATTTGTAATCCTTCTGATGGTATCCAACAAACGCTTTCCTTAAATATTACAAAATCATCTGGTACAGTATTGTATCTTTATGATATAGATACAGGTGTATTATCTGTCACAAAACAGGGAAATAATATAACTCTAGCGGAAAATTTAGTTTCTTTTATAATAAAATTAGAGAATGGAACTTATTATATTGAAGGGAAGACCGAAGATATTGATTTTAAGACTAACTTACCTTATAGATTAGTAACTAGTGCAAAACCGATTGTCTGGTAATTATGGAGGAATGATGTATGGATAGGGTTAAAAACATTTTAAAATCCCAAGAAGGTGCAGCATTGATCCTTGTTTTATTTTTAATTACGATTAT
>CAZSSR010000003.1:0-27881 GCA_964609605.1 uncultured Bacillaceae bacterium
GCTGCAGTTTCAAATGGGAACACATTCACTATTTATTCTGGGGTTGGAGAGGGTTTAGAATTTACTGCTAAAGCAGTTGGTACAACAACTATCGATGTAGGTGGAAGTTTCAATTTTCAAATAGGTGCGAATGAGGGACAAACAGTTAGTATGAGTATTAACTCAATGTCGGCTACTTCATTAGGAATAAGTAATATTGATGTTACAACTGGTAGTGGAGCTTCTACTGCATTAGGTTTATTAGATAGTGCAATAGAATCTATATCTACTGAGCGTGCAAAGTTAGGTTCATATCAAAATCGTTTAGAGCATACAATTAACAACCTAAGCACATCATCATATAATCTTACAGCTGCTGAATCTCGTATTCGTGACGTAGACATGGCTAAAGAGATGATGGACTACACTACACAAAGCATTCTAGTTCAATCTTCAACTGCTATGCTTGCACAAGCTAACCAACAACCTCAAAGTGTCTTACAATTATTAGGTTAGTAAGTATATAATCTTTCAAAATACCCTGTCCAAATTGCTGGACAGGGTATTTTTTTAAAAATAATCTAAACAATAGTCTGTAATAAACCGATATAGAAAGTAATAGAAGTTTTAAAGCCTGCTAATTAAAAGAGGAGGAACAATTGTGAAGGTAGATAATAATGTCTCTTTTCAACACATTTCTAACGTACAAAAGGTTGGTATTCAGGCACAGGATAAAGAGAATAAGAGTAAATTTAATAATGATTTAAATGAACTAAAAACTGAAAAAGAATCCGTTAATAATTCAATAGAAGATATAACAAAAACAATTAAGGGAATGAATGATTTTATTAAGCCGATAAATACATCAATACATTTCCGATTACACAACGAGTTGAATAGATATTATGTAGAACTAATCGACAAAGACACTGATGAGGTAATTAAAGAAATACCATCAGAAGAGTGGCTAAACTTATATGCTAATATGTTAGAATCAATTGGACTATTAGTAGATCATAAAATATAGGGGGTGAAGGATCATGAGTGGGATCAGGATTGGTGGACTTGCATCAGGGATAGATACAGAACAGATAGTTACGGATTTAATTAAGGCAAATAGTATACCTTTAGATCGCATGAAGCAGGATAAGCAATTACTAGAGTGGAAACGGGATGAATATCGAGAAGCTAATTCCTTATTAAATGAATTGGATAGATTTATTTTTGATGGCGTTGGGAGAGAAAGCACGTTTGCACGAAAGACTGTAACTAGTTCCAATTCAAACGCTGTTACTGCAACGAATATTAATTCCGTTAATAACATAAATACTACAATTAGAATTGATCAAATTGCAGAAGCTGCTTATATGAACAGTGGCTCTAGCATTAGTGATAATTTAAGTATTGATCCAAGTGGTAAATTAGTTGATCAACGAGTGAATTTAAAAAATGATTTCACATCAAATTCTTTTTCAATCCAAGCTATTAAGAGTGATGGTACTCTTGGGGATGTAGTTAATTTCTCAATTGATCCTGATAATGATAGCTTAAATAGTATTATTAATCAGATTAATAAATCTGTTGCGGGCGTAACTGCTTTTTATGATGAGTTTACTGGTAAGGTTTCTTTGATTGCTAATAGCACTGGCAATGTTGCAAGTGAAGCAGAGATAAAGATTACGGGAGATTTCTTAACCTCTTCATTGGGTCTTGCTACTGATAATATAGCTGCCCAAGTTGCAGGGAACGGTCATGAAGGGCTTAATGCCAAATTTAATTTTAATGGCTTAGATACAGAAAGAAGTTCAAATAAATTTAGGATTAACGGTTATGAATATACCCTAAAAAATATTACCGATAATGGAAATCAAATCACAGAAGCAGGTGAATTGGTTACCTTATCCTCCTCTACTAACACAGATGAAATATATAATTCGATTGTCGACTTTGTAAATAAATATAATGACTTCATCGAGCAAATGAATGGGAAAATTGCTGAGGAAAGTTATAGTGATTTTTCACCATTAACTGATGACCAAAAGAGTGAGATGACTGAACGAGAGATCGAACTTTGGGAAGAGAAAGCAAAAAGTGGTATGTTGAGAAATGATACTCTAGTAAGAGGAGCAATTAGTAACTTGCGATTGAATTTATATGCACCTGTATCAGGGATTAATGATAGCTATAATCAACTTGCAGAAATAGGAATTAGAACATCAAGTAATTATGCAGACAAGGGAAAATTAATAATTAATGAGGGCGAATTAAGAAATGCGATTAATGATGATCCAATGGCTATCTACCAATTGTTTAATCAAGAGGTTAAGGATGCAAGTGGTAAACTAATTTCAGAGGAAAGCGGATTGGTTAAAAGAATGCGTCAATCAATTAGTAATGCAATTCAAAATATTGAGTCTAGGGCGGGAAATAGTGTAGTAACATATTCTCAATATACATTGGGACGAGAATTAAATACTTTAAATAATAAAATGGATAAGTTTGAGAGTTATCTTGTTAATCTTGAGGATCGCTATTGGAAACAATATTCTTATATGGAAGAAGTGTTAGCAAACTCTAATAGTCAATTTGACATGTTAAGTTCATTTTTAAACATAGGTAATAATCAATAATAAAGTAAAGAGGTGTTAAAATGTCAATTAATAGTCCATATGAGACCTATAAACAAAATTCAGTTAGTACGGTATCTCCTGGAGAGCTTACACTAATGTTATATAATGGTTGTATAAAATTTCTTAATCAAGCAAATCAGGCATTAATAGAAGAAAATATGCAAGAGAAGAACATCAATTTGATTAAAGCTCAAAAAATAATCAATGAATTAATGGTAACTTTAGATATGGATTATGAAATATCACATAATTTGCTCCATTTATATGATTATTTACATCGACGTTTAATTGAAGCTAATATGAAAAATGATAGTGAAATTATCAATGAGGTTATGGAGTTTGTTATTCAATTCAGAGATAATTGGAAGGTAGCAATTCATAATAACCGTCAAGTACAATATGGAAAAGGTAAATGATAAATGAAGGTAGTAAATGAAATATATGTGATAACTAAAGAGCTTAACCAAATATTAGACCAGTTACCACTTGATGAAAATAGAGAAGAATATATAAATAGAATTGAAAAACTATTAGAAGCAAGAGGTAAAGCGATAGAATCTTTACCAAAAATATTAAATAATAAGCAGGAGACTATAGTAAGGGAAGTTTCTAATATACAAATAGAAATAGATCGTAAATTAAATAGGTTTTATAAGGAAATAGAAAAGGACCTTGTTAAGACAGGACAGAAAAAAAGATTTCAAGAGAAATATAAGACAAAACCTATTCTAGTTGATGGGATGTTTGTAGATAAGAGAAAATAGATTGGTATAACTAATCTATTTTTTTTATTTTTAATTTAGTTTAATTTAATGAATATTTATACGCTGATGGTATTATAACTTAATATCGCTAATCTAATCGGGTTTATGTTTATGAAAAAATACTGTGGAAAAAATAATGAGAACAGGTAATCTTGTTAGTAATGTTGACAATAATCTGTGGATAATGTGGATAACTTTGTGAATAACCCGTCATTTATAGATATATTCTTTAAAACTTATGTGGAATAAAAAAAAATATTGATTTTTAAGGTGTGTGGATGTATAATTTTTCTTATACAGAAATGATTATTTATTCAGAAAGCATTATAATTATACGAGGGGGTAACAAGAATGAAAGGGTTAAAAATTAGTTTAGCAATTGTACTTATTATTATGGCAAGCTTTGCATTAGTAGCTTGTGGTAGTTCTGAAGAACCAGCACAAGAACCGGCTACTGACGTACCAGCTACTGATAATCAAGATGAAGTAGTTTATAAAGTTGGTACTGATGCAGCATATCCGCCTTTTGAATTTTTGGATGGGGATAATATAGTTGGTTTCGATATCGATATTCTTAATGCAGCTGCTGATGCGGCAGGTATTAAATTAGAAATAGAGCATACTGGTTGGGATCCATTATTTAATGGCATTGACAACGGATCTATCGATATGGGTATTTCTTCAATAACTATTACGGAAGACAGAAAATTAAAATATGATTTTTCAAATCCGTATTTTGAAGCACATCAACTTATTATGGTTAAAGAAGATTCAGATGTAACTAGCTTACAAGACTTAGCTGGTAAAAACATCGGGGTTCAAACTGCAACTACTGGTAATTTTGTGGTTCAAGATGCATTTGGAGAAACTTATAAAGGAATAAAGGGTTATGATGACACTCCTTCAGCTGTAGACGATTTATTGCTTGGACGTCTTGACGCGGTTGTAGTTGATAATGGAGTATTACAAGAGTATTTAAAGGTTGTAGAGAAGGATGGTTTTAAATTAGTTACAGATCCTGCTTTCGAACTTGAAGAGTATGGTATTATCGTTAAAAAAGATCGAGATGATGGTTTAATAGATAAAATTAATGAAGGCTTAAAAATAATTAAAGATAATGGTCAATATGACGAAATATACCAAAAATATTTTGGTGAATAATTAATTTTGTTAATTAGTAGAAAATATTAATATAAAAATACGCAACAAAAAATGTTGCGTATTTTTATATTAAACTCTGTTTTAGTAATGAAATCTCTGTTATAATTTGAATATTCAATTATTTATTTAATATTTCAGCAGAGTATGTGGAATGGGGAGAGATTATTGGAAGCTTTATGGGATACGATATTAGTGAATATTAGTGTAGTATATAGATATAGAGAACTTTTCTTTAGGGGAATGTTCAATACAATACTGTTAACCTCAATTGGGTTGTCTATCGGACTTATTTTAGGTTTATTTATAGGAATAGGCAAGCTATCAAAAAATAAATTATTTAATATCCCAGCAAGTTTGTATATAACAGTTTTTAGAGGAACACCTTTATATATACAAATATTAATAATTCATTTAGTAGTTATCCCTGCTATATTCAATTTAATGGGTTCAACCCCACCTACTGCCTTAATATCTGGAATTGTGGCATTATCTCTAAATTCGGCCGCTTATATAGCAGAAATATTTAGAGGAGGTATTCAATCCTTAGATAAAGGACAGACAGAAGCAGCACGATCTTTAGGAATGACAAATAATCAAACTATGAGATATATTATAATACCCCAAGCATTTAAAAGAATGTTACCAGCCTTAGGAAATGAATTTATTGCTTTATTAAAGGATTCATCTTTATTAGCAATTATTGCAGTTAATGAATTATCATATGCTTCTACAATGGCATATAAAGCAACATTTGTTAGAGGTGGTCCATTATTAACCGTTGCTTTATTGTATCTTATATTAACTGTCATTTTGTCAAGGTTTGTTAAATATCTCGAGCGGAGGTTTGCTACTGAATGATACAAATATATAATATTAATAAAAACTTCGGTGATCTTGAGGTATTAAAGAATATTTCATTAAAGGTAGAAGAGAAAGAGGTAGTGTGTATTATCGGTCCATCAGGTTCAGGGAAAAGTACTTTATTAAGATGTATTAATTTACTTGAGGGTGTACGTGAAGGTCAGGTTATAGTACTTGGTAAAGATTTAACCGATCCTAAAACAAATATTAACGAAGTTAGAACAGAGGTAGGCATGGTTTTTCAACATTTCAACCTATTTCCCCATATGACAGTTACTGAGAATATTACATTAGCACCAATGAAAGTGAGAAATTGGTCAAAAGAAAAAGCTAAAGAAAAAGCGATGTATTTATTAGAAAAGGTCGGCTTACTTGATAAAGAAGACGCTTATCCCGATTCCTTGTCAGGAGGACAAAAACAACGTGTTGCTATAGCAAGATCCTTAGCGATGGAACCTAAAATAATGTTATTTGATGAACCTACATCCTCATTAGACCCAGAAATGGTTGGGGAAGTACTTGAGGTTATGAGAACATTAGCTAAGGAAGGTATGACAATGGTTGTAGTAACGCATGAGATGGGGTTTGCACGAGAGGTTGGCGATAGAGTACTATTTATGGATGAAGGGGAAATTATTGAAGAAGGAATTCCTTCAGAATTGTTTACAGAACCAAAGCATAAAAGAACACAATCCTTTTTAAGCAAGGTATTGTAAAAATTAGCAGGAATAGATTTTATAATGTATTTATAGTAATATTATAGGTATAAGAGCAATTTAATTATAAATTACACTTTTAAAAATTTTTAAAAAGGAGTTTTTAGAGTTTTGGGGAAGTTAATATATATATACTTGAAAGGAGAGAGTTCGTCATGAATTTTAACATTCGAGGAGAAAACATTGAAATCACTAGCGCATTAAGAAAGTACGTAGAAAAGAAAGTGGGTCGCGTAGAAAAATATTTCGATACTCCACCTACCTCTGATGTCAAAGTAACTATGAAGGTAGAAAAAGATGTTCATAATGTAGAGGTAACTATTATCTTTCCAAATCTAGTATTAAGAGGAGAAGAATCAAACGTTGATATGTATGCTGCAATCGATCTTGTTGTTGAAAAGATTGAAAGGCAAATAAAAAAGTATAAAACAAAGGTAAATCGCAAATTCAGACAAAATGGGAATATTAAAAACCTCTTTAAAGAAAGCTTATCCAATGGTAAAGAAGAAGAAGATGAATTAAAGGTTGTTAGAACTAAACGCTTTAATATAAAACCAATGGATGTAGAGGAAGCTATTTTGCAAATGGATATGTTAGGACATTCCTTCTTTGTTTTTTCAAGTGCAGAGACAGATGAA
The DNA here is from genome assembly GCA_964609605.1 of uncultured Bacillaceae bacterium. Lineage (GTDB taxonomy): Bacteria > Bacillota > Bacilli > Tepidibacillales > Tepidibacillaceae > CAZSSR01. The sequence continues at coordinate 6,750 of CAZSSR010000003.1, forward strand.
ATGAATGTTGTTTACAAGCGTAAAGATGGGCGTTATGGATTGATTGAACCAGAAACTTTTTAAATGTCTAATGAAGGACACGGAGATAACAGAAAAATTCTCCGTGTCTTTTTAATATCAAAAAATAATATCTATATTTAAATGAATATATCTAATCATGTTATATCATTATGTAAATACCTTAATAAATGTGTTAGAATAAAGTATGTTTTTTTGCTGAAGCAATGAGATTTGAAAGGGGAAATATTTATGTTTGGGTCAATAAAAAAAGTTATAGGTGATTCCAATGAAAGAGAATTAAAAAAAATAGGTAAATATGTGAATCAAATAAATAAGCTTGAGGACCAGATAACTATTTTATCAGATAGTGATTTGAAAAATAAAACTGATGAATTTAAAGCAAGATATCAGAAGGGTGAAAAGTTAGATGATTTGCTTCCAGAAGCTTTCGCAGTAGTTAGGGAAGCATCAAAAAGGGTACTAGGCATGAGACATTTTGACGTTCAACTAATTGGTGGCGTTGTACTTCATGAAGGAAGAATTGCAGAGATGAAAACAGGTGAAGGAAAGACTCTTGTGGCAACACTTCCTTCATATTTAAATGCTTTAACTGGTAAGGGTGTTCATGTTATAACTGTTAACGATTATCTTGCAGCAAGAGATAGAGATCAAATGGGTAAAATATTTGAATTTTTAGGAATGACTGTTGGAATTAATATTAATGGATTATCTGCAAAAGAAAAGCAAGAGGCATATAATGCGGATATTACCTATGGTACAAACAATGAATTTGGTTTTGATTATTTAAGGGATAATATGGTGTTATATGCTGAGCAGATAGTGCAACCTCCTTTAAACTTTGCAATTATAGATGAGGTAGATAGTATCTTAATTGATGAGGCTAGAACGCCTCTAATTATTTCAGGTAAAGCATCTAAATCGACCAATCTTTATATGATGGCATCACAATTAGTTAAAAAGCTAAAGGAAGAACAAGATTATGTCTTTGTAGAAAAGGATAACGCAGTAACCTTAACAGAAACTGGTGTTGAAAAAGCTGAAAAGCTTTTTGGAATAGAGAATATATTTGATACCAATAATATAATTATTAATCATCATATTAATCAGGCTTTAAAAGCTTATGTAATGATGAAACGTGATCGAGATTATGTTGTACAAGATGGAGAAATTATTATTGTTGATGATTTTACAGGTCGCCTTATGCATGGCCGTAGATATAGTGATGGATTACATCAAAGTATTGAAGCAAAAGAAGGATTAAGAGTTCAAAATGAAAGTATGACATTAGCAACAATTACATTACAAAATTATTTTAGGATGTACCAAAAGCTTGCAGGTATGACAGGCACGGCAAAGACAGAGGAAGATGAATTTAGAAGAATATATAACCTTGATGTTGTCGTCATTCCGACAAATATGCCGATGATAAGGGAAGATTTACCTGATGTTGTTTATAAGAGTGAAGCAGCTAAATATAATGCAACGATAAATGAAATTGAAGAAAGATATCAGAATAAACAGCCGATATTAGTAGGTACCGTTTCGATAGAAAAGTCTGAGTTATTGTCGGAATTATTAACAAAAAAGAATATACCACATAATGTATTGAACGCTAAATTTCATGCTCAAGAAGCTGAAATTGTATCGAAGGCTGGTCAATCTGGCATGGTAACAATTGCGACAAATATGGCGGGACGTGGAACTGATATAGTATTAGGTGATCAAGTAGCAGACCTTGGGGGACTTCATATCATTGCAACAGAACGTCATGAAAGCAGACGGATAGATAATCAGTTACGTGGTCGTTCTGGTCGTCAGGGTGATGCCGGTTCTACACAGTTTTACTTATCATTACAAGATGATCTGATGAGGAAGTTTGGTGGAGATTATGTTTTAAACATGATGGATAAGCTGGGTATGGAAGAAAATCAGCCAATAGAAAGCAAATTGGTATCAAGGGCGATAGAGCAAGCTCAAAAAAGAGTGGAAGGAAATAATTTTGATATTAGACGAATAGTATTGCAATATGATGATGTTATGAATAAGCATCGTGGAGTTATTTATAGCCAGAGACACGAGGTTTTAACCAGCGATAGTTTGCGCGATGTTATAATTAATATGATTATGAACTTCATCGATCGAATTGTAAATCTACATTGTCCAGAAGAATTAATTCCTGAGGAATGGGACTTAAAAGCAATAATAGAAAATGCTAATCGATCGTTTCTGACTGAAGGTACTGTTACGGAAAAAGAAATATGGGGTAAAGAACCTGAAGAGATAATTGAGATTTTCCGTAAGGTTGTTGAGAAACAATATAGCCAACGTGAAGAAGAGCTTGGCGAGAGAATGAAAGAATTTGAAAAAGTTATCCTATTAAGATCTGTTGATAGTAAATGGATGGATCATATTGATGCGATGGATCAATTAAGACAAGGAATTCATTTACGTGCTTATGGGCAATCAAATCCTCTTCAAGAGTACCAAAAGGAAGGTTATGAAATGTTCCTTATAATGATTCAGGCTATTGAGGAAGAGGTTGCTACGCATATTATGAAGGCACAGGTACAGAGTAATTTACAGAGAGAAGCGGTTGCAGTAGGACAGGCAGTTAATTCAAAGGAAGAGAGTACTAAAAAAACTCAGGTTAAGACTGAAGAAAAAATAGGTAGGAATGAACCTTGCCCATGTGGTAGCGGAAAGAAATACAAAAATTGTTGTGGTTCATAAGCTTTAGAATTAAAGAAGAAAGTATAGCTTAATGGAGTGGATTAAATGATTGCTGATAGCGAGATTAAATATGAATTAGAGAAATTAAATAATAGATTTTCTGAGATTAGGGGGTCACTTTGACCTTGAAAATAAAATGATTCAGGTTAGTAAACTTGAGGAAATAATGTCAACACCAGTTTTTTGGAATGATCAAGATTCTGCTCAAGCCGTTATTAATGAAGCGAACTATCTAAAAGAACAAATTGATAAAACTGAGCAGTTAGAAAAACGTTTTGATGACTTAAATATAATGTTCGAGTTAGCACTTGAAGAGAGTGATGAATCCTACTTAAAAGAGATTGAAAAAGCTATAAAGGAATTTCGCAAAAATTTATTAGATTTTGAATTACAATTATTATTAAGTGAGCCATATGATAAGAATAATGCAATTTTGGAAATACATCCGGGTGCCGGAGGGACAGAATCTCAAGATTGGGCTTCGATGTTATTACGTATGTATACCAGATGGTCCGAGGATCGTGGATATAAGGTAGAAATATTGGATTATCTTGATGGTGATGAAGCAGGATTAAAAAGTGTAACACTTTTAATAAAAGGAATTAATGCGTATGGTTATTTGAAAGCTGATAAGGGAGTGCATCGATTAGTAAGAATATCGCCTTTTGATTCTTCTGGGCGAAGACATACCTCTTTTAGTTCAGTAAATGTAATGCCTGAATTAGATGATGATATGGATGTTGATATTAAGTCCGATGACTTAAAGATAGATACCTATCGTTCTGGTGGAGCTGGAGGGCAGCATGTTAATACAACAGATTCTGCTGTTCGAATTACTCATTTACCAACAAACACAGTAGTTACATGTCAAGCTGAACGTTCACAGATTAAGAATCGTGAGCGTGCTATGAAAATATTAAAAGCGCGATTATATGAGTTACAAATAGAGGAGCAAGAAAAAAAAGCGGCAATAATACAAGGTGAACAGAAGGAAATAGGGTGGGGAAGCCAAATTAGATCCTATGTATTTCATCCTTATTCAATGGTAAAGGATCATCGCACTAATGTAGAAATAGGAAACGCAAGCTCTGTTATGGATGGGAATTTAGACTTATTTATAGATGCTTATTTACGCAGTAAAATTTCCAATGAAAAAAATTAGGTTAATAATTTCAAGGTGGAGGGGAAAATATGGCGATAGACGATCAAACGCTTAAAATGTTAGAGGAAAAAGCTAGAAAAATACGGAGACATATAGTTGAGATGGTCACAGGTGCAAGCTCAGGTCATCCAGGTGGTTCTTTATCTGCTACAGATATTTTAACTGTTCTTTATTTTCATGAGATGAAGTTAGATCCTAAGAATGCAGAAGACCCAGAACGTGATCGGTTTATTTTAAGTAAAGGACATGCAAGCCCTGTTTTATATGGAGCGTTAGCAGAAAAAGGATTTTTCCCTGTAGAGGAGTTAAAAACATTTCGAAAGATTAATTCGCGTTTACAAGGACATCCAAGTAAAAAGGCTCTTCCTGGTGTCGAAATGAGCACTGGTTCCTTAGGTCAAGGCTTATCAGTATCTTTAGGGATAGCATTAGCTGGTAAAATGGATAATAGAAGCTATAGAGTTTATACTCTATTGGGTGATGGTGAGATTCAGGAAGGCATGATTTGGGAAGCGATGATGTCAGCAGCACACTATAAGCTAGATAATTTAACAGCTTTTTTAGACTATAACCATTTACAAATTGATGGCTGTATTGAAAATGTAATGAACCCTAACCCAGTTGATGAAAAATTTAAAGCGTTTGGTTGGCATGTAATAATAATAGATGGACATAATATGAGAGAAATTGATCAAGCAATTCAGAAAGCAAAAGCAATTAAAGGTAAGCCGACAATTATTATAGCAAATACGATTAAAGGTAAGGGAGTTTCCTTTATGGAAAATAAAGCAGAGTGGCATGGAACAGCGCCAAATTCTGAACAATTACAGCAAGCGTTAGAAGAGCTGAGTGGAGGGGAAAACATATGACAAGTATGGCGACACGAGATGCTTATGGTAAAGCATTAGTTGAAGTAGGTAAAAGTAATCCTAATGTTGTTGTTTTAGATGCTGATTTATCTAAATCGACAAAGACAGCAGATTTTTTGAATGTTTTCCCTGAACGTTTTTTTAATATGGGTATAGCTGAAGCTAATATGGTAGGAACGGCTGCTGGACTTGCTACAACAGGGAAGATACCATTTGTAAGTACATTTGCTCTTTTTGGTTCATTACGTGTAGCTGATCAAATAAGGAATTCCATCTGTTATCCTAATTTAAATGTTAAAATTGCTGTAACTCATTCTGGTTTAACATTAGGTGAGGATGGGGCATCACATCAAGCAATTGAGGATATTGCCTTGATGAGGGCTATTCCTAATATGACTGTTATTGTACCAGCAGATGGTGAAGAGACAAAACAAGTTATAAAGGCAGCTGTTGAATATTATGGTCCTGTATATATTCGTCTAGGTCGTCCAAAGGTACCTATGATATTTACAGAAGATTATAAATTTGAGATAGGCAAAGGCGTCACAGTCAAGGATGGTTCGGACGTTACAGTGATCGCAATTGGAGTAATGTTAAGCCCCGCACTTGAAGCAGCAAAGATACTAGAACAAGAAGGAATTTCGGTAAGAGTTATTAATATGCCAACGATTAAGCCAATTGATAAGGAGATCATTATTAAGGCGGCCAAAGAGACAAAAGGAATTGTTACTGCTGAGGAACATAATATATTAGGCGGATTGGGTGGAGCAGTTGCCGAGGTAGTATCAGAGTCAGTACCAACTATTGTAAAGCGAGTTGGAGTTATGGACACATTTGGTGAATCTGGAAAGCCCGACGAGTTACTAGAGAAATATGGTTTGACAAAAGAAAATATTATTAGTAAAGTGAAGGAAATTATTTAGAAAAAAAATAAGGTTGCATTTCAGTTGGATAAGGTATAATATATATGAATAAATATTTTAATTAAATCGATGATGGAAATAGTAGGATTACACAGTTTGCATTTAGAGAGAGGGATATTGGTGAAAGTTCCTCCAGCTTGTATTTCGAACCCATTCCTGAGAGTCTGTGATGAACAGAACGTATATCTACGTTAATAGATTAAAGTGAACATGTATCTTAATTTGTGTATATTTATTAAGAGGTATATGTTTTAATAAAGGTGGTACCACGGAGACTTTCGTCCTTTTCAGACGAGTCTCCTTTTTTATTTTCGTTTTTTTAAAATTTATGTTGCTAAAATGGATAGGGCTATGTATAATTATACGCATGTTCTCATAATTATAAGAAATATTAGTCAGTCCTTTTACAATAACAAGAAGGTGAGTCGGAGTTATGAAGGTAATAGTTGTTGGTGCAACTGGATATAGCGGATTAGAATTAATACGGCTTCTTATTCAACATCCAAAATTGGAAATTTATAAATTATTTGCTAGTAATCAAGAATATAAGTCAGTTTTAGATGTATATCCTCATTTAAAATCCTTTATAGATATTCCGATAGATGTTATTGGCGAACTAACTGATGACCAACTTTTAGAAATGAGAGAAAATGCCGAGATTGTCTTTTTGGCAACTCCCTCAGGGGTAAGTACAAGAATAGGACCAATTTTCCTAAGTTATGGATTTAAAGTGATTGATTTATCTGGAGATTTTAGATTAAACAATCCTGATATATATAAAGATTGGTATCAACTTGAGGCACCGAGTATTGATTTATTAGATCAAGCAGTTTATGGCTTGACTGAATGGTTCCCAGAAAAAATTAAAAAAGCTAATTATATTGCTAATCCGGGTTGTTATGCTACAGGAATATTATTAGGAGTAGCACCCATATTTGCAAAACATCTGCCGGTTAAGTCAATTATTGTTGATGCAAAATCTGGAGTCTCAGGTGCAGGCAGAGGAATTAATAGAGGAGTTCATTTTTCAGAAGTAAATGATAATTTTAAGGCTTATAAGGTAGGGACACATAAACATATACCTGAAATAGAACAAATTATTTCAGAATTAGATGGATCAACACATATTATTCAAATGGTACCGCATCTTGTACCAATGACAAGAGGAATTTTATCTACTATTTATCTAGATTTTGATAAAGAAGTAACCTATCAAGAGATATCTGCACTTTATCAAGATGCATATAGTAATCAACCTTTTATAAGGATATCTGAAAAGGATAAATTTCCAGAAACTAAACATGTATGTGGTACTAACTTTTGTGATATAAGCTTTTATCTTGACGAACGCACGAAAAAATTAGTTATCATTTCAGTAATAGATAATTTAATGAAGGGTGCTTCTGGTCAAGCAGTTCAGAATTTAAATGTGATGATGGGATGGGAACAAGATTTGGGGTTAAAGTTTTTACCCTGTTACCCATAACAAATTATGATTGTTAGGAGGAATAAGCAAATGCTTTGTAATATAGAAGAATTTAATGCAATTGAAATAAATGGAGGGAATTTAACAACTCCACAAGGTTTTAGAGCTAATGGCATAAATTGTGGCATAAGAAAAATAAAAAAGGATTTAGCAATACTTATATCTGATGTTCCAGCAATAAGTGCAGCAGTTTATACAACAAACCAGTTCCAAGCAGCACCAATAATAATTACAAAGCAGTCCTTAGCAGCTTCTCAAACTCAACGAGCTTTGATTGTTAATAGTGGTAATGCAAACGCTTTTACGGGGGCTCAAGGAATAGATGATGCAGCAGCAATGAGGGATCAAGTTGCTAGAAAATTTAATTTATTTCCTTCTGAGATTACAGTTGCATCAACAGGGGTAATTGGTGAAAGATTACCAATTGACATTATAATAGATGGAATTAATACGATAGCTACAACTAATATTGATGCGGACGGTGGTTCGAATTTTAGTGAGGCAATTATTACTACTGACACTATAACAAAATCGCTTGCAGTTGAATTAGAGCTTGATGGAATGAGGATTGTTATCGGAGGTACTGCTAAAGGATCTGGAATGATCCACCCTAATATGGCTACAATGCTTGCATTTATTACGACAGATGCAAATATTGATAAGGGTGCATTACAACGTTTGTTAAAGAGTACAACAGATAATACATTTAATATGATTACTGTCGATGGTGATACTTCGACAAATGATATGGTATTAGTTATGGCTAATGGATTAGCTAATAATAATAAGCTGGATGAAAATCATCCAGAATGGGATAAGTTTTGCCAAGGTTTTATTTACGTTTCTGAACAGTTAGCTAAAATGATTGCTAAGGATGGTGAAGGTGCTACTAAATTAATCACCGTAACTATTGATGGTGCCAAGGATAAACTTATGGCTCAAACTATTGGGAAAAAAGTAATCGGTAGTAATTTAGTAAAAACAGCTGTTTTTGGAGCAGATGCTAACTGGGGCAGAGTGATAATGGCTATCGGTAATAGTGGTTATCAAGTAGAGGAAAAACTTATAGATATTAGAATTGGTGAGGTTGACGTTTTAAAAAACGGGCAACTAGTTTCATATAATGAACAGCTATTAGTAAAGCAACTGAATAAGAAAGAGGTTGAAATATATATTAATTTTAACCTTGGAGATAAATCTGCAACTGCTTGGGGGTGTGACTTAACTTATGATTACGTGCGAATCAATGCTTCATACAGATCTTAATAAAGATTATAAATTCAATAAAATGTATAGTCAAATTGTAGTGATAAAAATTGGTGGCAGTATATTATCGGAATTACCTGATACTTTTTATAAAGAGATTGTTTATTTACTTGATAATGGTTGGTTTCCAGTAATTGTTCATGGTGGTGGTCCATCTATTTCAGGAGTTTTAGCAAAAATGGGAATGAAATCAACCTTTATTGAGGGATTAAGAGTGACGGATCTTGATACATTAGATGTAGTCCAAATGGTTCTAAATGGTAAGGAGAATTCCGAAGTTGTCAAAAGACTATTTAAGGCTGGTGGCAGAGCAATTGGCTTAAGCGGAATTGATGATGGCATGATTTTAGCAGAACAGCTAGATCCGAAGTTAGGCTATGTTGGAACGGTTAAAGGTATTTCTTTTTCATTATTAAATCATTTTTTATCGACCAAAACAATTCCTGTAATTAGTCCATTAGGGATGGGGGAAGATGGTCAAATATATAATATTAATGCCGATACTGTTGCACAGGCTGTTGCCATTCACTTAAAGGCTAAAAAAATATTGATGGTTTCTGATATACCTGGTATATATCATACTGATAAAGGTGAAAAGGTGATATTACATTCTTTAACACCTGATGATATTGAATGTTTAAGAACTAAAAGACAGGTTACGGATGGAATGATACCAAAAGTTGATGCCGCTATCCATTGCTTAGAAGAGGGTGTTGACGATATTTATATATTGGATGGTAGAGAAGAAGGAATTTTATCTAAAATATTTAATGATCAATCAGTTGGTACCAAAATCTATCGGGCAGAGGTGATATAATGAGTTCATTATTTCCTAATTATGCTAAAGGAATTATCTGCCCATCAAGAGGGAAGGGAAGCTGGCTATTTGATGAAAGCGGTAAAAAATATTTAGATTTCACTTCAGGAATTGGAGTTTGTCAGCTTGGTCATGTTCCCGAGAGTGTAAAAAATGATTTAATTGAACAACTTAATATACTTTGGCATACCTCTAACATATTTACAATTACACCACAGGAGGAATTAGCTGATAAGTTAACAGAAATAAGTGGATTAGATCTTGCTTTTTTTGCAAACAGTGGTGCAGAAGCTAATGAAGCCGCAATTAAATTAGCAAGAAGGTATCAGCAAAAGGTAAAAAATAATAAGAGGTTTCAAATAATAACCTTTGAGCAATCCTTTCATGGAAGGACATTGGCTACTTTAACTGCAACAGGTCAAGCAAAGGTAAAAGATGGATTTTCACCATTACCTGAAGGATTTATAATTGTTCCTTATGGTGATATTGATGCTTTAAAGGGAGCAATAACTGATGAGACAGCAGCAATAATGCTTGAGGTTGTTCAAGGTGAAGGTGGAGTTAATCCAGTAAATGAAGAATGGCTGATAGAGGTAGAAAAGCTTTCAATAGAGAATGATCTTTTATTAATTATCGATGAAGTGCAAACAGGAATGGCTAGAACGGGCAAATGGTTTGGTTATCAAAATTATCCAATCAAGCCTGATGTGATTACGCTCGCGAAAGGATTAGGTAGTGGTATTCCAATTGGTGCAATGCTTGCTAAGGAAAAAACTAAAGAAGCTTTTAGTCAGGGAAGTCATGGTTCAACTTTTGGTGGGAATTATATAGCAACCACAGCTGCCCGATCAACAATTAAAGCTATTGAAAACGAAGCTATATTAGAACATGTTGTTGAGCTTGAATCATATCTATTTCCTAAATTAAAAGAGGAATTAGCAAAATATCCTGATTTTATTGAGGTAAGAGGCAAAGGATTAATGGTGGGAATTGAGTGGATAAAACCAGTAGCTAAATTAGTTGCTTTATGCAAAGAAAATGGTTTATTAGTATTAGTTGCCGGACCCAATATAATTAGATTATTACCACCTTTAAATATAACAAAGGATGAATTAAATCAAGGAATAGATTTATTATTAAAAAGTATTGAAAAATGGGAAAATGATTAAATGAAAAAGGGGAGAGAGATATGTTAAGCGAGCCCATAAGCATAGCGAATAAATTTAAAGGAAAAGATTTTTTAACGTTATTAGATTTTACTAAAGATGAGATTGAGCAGTTAATAATGCTAGGAGTAGAAATCAAGAGGAAACAAAAAAATAATATAATCTTCCAGCCTCTTATGGGTAAAACGTTAGGAATGATCTTTGAGAAGGCTTCAACAAGGACTAGAGTGTCATTTGAAGTAGGAATGTATCAATTAGGTGGTCATGCGTTATTCTTAAATAATAAGGATTTACAATTAAAACGTGGCGAAACAAATGCAGATACAGCAAAGGTACTTTCACGATATGTTGACGGAATATTGATGCGTACTGATGACCAGAATAAATTAATTGAGATGTCTAAAAATTCAACGGTTCCGATTATAAATGGTTTATCAGATTTATATCATCCTACGCAAATCATTGCTGATATGATTACTATTTATGAAGAAAAGGGAAAGTGGAAGGACTTGAAATTAACCTATGTAGGTGATGGCAATAACGTAGCTCATTCACTTATGATAGCAGGGGCAAAACTAGGCATGAATATAGTTGTTGCAACGCCAAAAGAATATATGCCAAATAAAGAAATATATAAGAAAGCAAAAATGATTGCTGACGAACACGGTGGAAAATTAGAAGTGATGACAGATGTTCGACAAGCAGTTGTAGATGCGGATATTATCTATACTGACGTATGGACTAGCATGGGGCAAGAAGAAGATAATCAACTAAGAATAGAAGCGTTAAAAGACTATCAGGTAAATGATTCATTAGTCAAACTTGCCAAGAGCGATTATACTTTTATGCATTGTTTACCGGCACATAGAGGTGAAGAGGTTACAACAGAGGTAATTGATGGAGATCATTCCGTGGTATTTGATGAAGCAGAAAATAGATTACATGCACATAAAGCAATTTTAACAATGTTAATGTCATAAGATAAAGCAATATTGAGGGACTAAGTAATTGATAGTCTTAATTTTAGGATATCAATGTATAAAAATACTCTATAAGGTATAAATATAAGATGTTAGTAAATTCAGATAGAATCGCTAATGATTGTGTCTGGATTATTGTTATTTAATAAATTATAATTACAAATAGATAGAATACACGAATGGAGAGTTGTTAATAGTGGAAAAAGAAAAGGTTGTTTTAGCTTATTCAGGTGGATTAGATACTTCTGTAGCAATTAAATGGCTTCAGGATAATTATAATTACGATGTTATTGCCGTGGCAATTGATGTGGGTGAAGGTAAGGACTTAGATTTTATCAAAGAAAAAGCAATTACAGTAGGGGCAATAAAGTCTTATATGGTAGATGCTAAAGAAGAATTTGCAGATGATTATATTTTGCCAGCATTAATGGCAAATGCGATGTATGAGGGAGAGTACCCAGTGGTATCAGCATTATCACGACCATTAATAACTAAATTATTAGTTGATATAGCAAAAAAAGAGGGTGCCGTTGCGATTGCACATGGTTGTACGGGCAAGGGAAACGACCAAGTTAGGTTCGATGTTTCAATTATGGCTTTAGCACCAGAAATTAAAATTGTCGCACCAGTTAGAGAATGGGGAATGAGTAGGGACGAAGAGATTGAATATGCTGAAAAGAATAATATTCCGATTCCGGTACAAAAGGATAAACCATATAGTATTGATCAAAATATGTGGGGACGAGCATGTGAGGCTGGAATTCTTGAAGATCCTTGGGTTGAACCACCAGAGGAGGCATATGATTTAACATCGTCTTTATTTGATTCTCCAGATCAGCCTGATGAAATAGAGATAACTTTTTTGCAAGGAAAACCAGTAGCTATCAATAATGTGGAGATGACATTTGCAGAGCTTATTTTACAATTAAATAAGATTGCTGGTAAACATGGTATAGGCAGACTAGACTTAATTGAAAATCGATTAGTAGGAATAAAATCCAGAGAGGTATATGAAGTTCCGGCGGCAACAGTCTTAATTAATGCTCATAAAGCGCTAGAAAGTTTAGTTCACACAAGAGAAATTACACATTTCAAACCAATTATTGAGCAAAAAATTGCTAACATGATTTATGAGGGTTTATGGTATTCTCCTTTAATGGATGGATTATTCGCATTTGTTAGAGAGACTCAAAAAGTGGTTTCAGGTGAGATAAGACTTAAGCTATTTAAAGGACACGCAATTGTAGTTGGTAGAAGTTCGAGTAATTCTTTGTATTCCTATGAATTAGCAACCTATGACATTAATGATCAATTTGATCATCAAGCGGCAGAAGGATTTATTAAGCTTTGGGGCTTACAAACAAAAACTTATGCACAAGTGAAGCGAGGAAATTCTAATGAGTAAAGATAAACCGTGGGGTGGAAGATTTACAAAATCAACAGATCAGCTTGTTGAAGAATATACCGCATCTATCGGTTTTGATTATAAGTTAGCTACGGAAGATATCCAGGGAAGTATTGCACATGCAACTATGTTGGGTGATAAAGAAATAATACCTCAATACGATGTTAAATTAATTATTAAGGGGTTAAAGGAAATAGAGCAGGAAATCGATAAGGGTGTTTTTGATTATTCAGTTTCGTTAGAAGATATACACATGAATATCGAAAAAAGACTGATTGAACTAATAGGACCAGTCGGTGGGAAATTGCACACTGCTAGAAGTAGGAACGACCAAGTAGCATTAGATATGCATATGTATTTAAAAAAACATGTTAAGCATTTAGCTATTAATTTAGGTGATGTTATAAAAGTATTTATTGATAAAGCGGAAGATAATATACATGTAATTATGCCTGGATATACTCATTTACAAAGGGCACAGCCGATATTGTTTTCGCATCATCTTATGGCTTATTCTTCGATGTTTTTAAGGGATTTAGAAAGATTAAAGGATAGCTGGAAAAGAATTGATTTAATGCCTTTAGGTGCTGGAGCTTTAGCAGGTACAACCTTTCCAATCGATAGGGAACAAGTTGCAGAGTTGTTGGATTTCCAAAATATATATGCTAATAGCATGGATGCGGTAAGTGACCGTGATTATATCGTTGAATTTCTTGCTAATTCTTCAATTCTTATGATGCACTTATCTCGCTTATCAGAGGAATTAATTTTATGGATGAGTAGCGAATTTCAATTTATTGAGATAGATGATGCATATTGCACTGGAAGCAGTATAATGCCACAAAAGAAAAACCCTGATGTAGCTGAATTAGTCAGAGGGAAAACAGGGCGAATATATGGCAATCTAATAGCATTATTAACTACGTTAAAGGGTTTACCTCTTACCTATAATAAGGATATGCAGGAGGATAAGGAGGGTATGTTTGATACCATCCAGACATTAGACGGTGCCTTAATATTAGTTAAGGGTATGGTAAAAACTATGGTTGTTAATAAGGATAGAATGCTTCAAGCAGTGAAGAATGATTTTTCTAATGCAACTGATTATGCTGATTATTTAGTAACAAAAGGAATTCCTTTTCGTGAAGCCCATGAAATTGTAGGGAAAACTGTTTTATACTGCATTGAAAATAATAAATATTTATTAGATTTAACCTTAGAAGATTATCAAACATTTTCAAATAAAGTAGAAATGGATATCTATGATAAATTGTTACCTTTGAATGTTGTAGATGCGAGGAAGTCATATGGAGGTACCGCAAGAATTTCTGTAATAAGGAATCTTACTGAAGCAAATGCTGAATTAATGGAATTGGTAGATTTTTTTATTCAAATATAGGGGATAGTCCCTTGTTTCCTTGTGTTTTTACACACCTCACCTATAAGTGGGGTTTTTTGCTATTTATATTGCGAAGTAGTCTATTAATTTACTAGTAGTAATATATAATGTATAATTATATTATGTTAATATTTTGATATCATACTAAATAAAAAAATATTATCGGAGGCTTTTTATGAAAACTAGAGATATGGTTTATGTTGCATTATTCGCGGGTATTGTTGCTGCATTAGGATTAATACCTCCTATTCCGTTACCTTTAGGAATACCAATTACTATGCAATCTTTTGGGGTAATGTTAGCAGGGGCGATATTAGGTGCTCGGCTAGGTGGACTAAGCCTATTAATTTTTGTTTTACTAGTTGCAGTGGGTTCTCCAGTATTAAGTGGAGGAAGAGGCGGAATTGGTTATTTATTTGGACCAACAGGGGGATATATTTTAAGTTGGCCTCTAGCAGCATTTATAATTGGTCTGCTTATTGAACTTTTCTGGAACAAGTTAACAGTATGGAAGGTATTTATAATTAATATTATTGGTGGTATTCTTGTAGTTTATACGATTGGTATAACTTATTTTGTACTTATCACAGATATTGGTTTAAAAGCCGCGATAATTGGTAATCTATTATTTATACCAGGCGACCTTATTAAGGCGTATGCTGCTGCTTGGATAGCGATAAAAATTAAAAATGCCTATCCTCTTATTTTAAAAGAATAGACTTTATAATATTGAAATAGTTTAGAGCAAAGGAGAAATGCATAACGATGATTGATACACCAACTGAACTTCAAGAAGAAATACTTAATAGAGGCACTTTAAGAAGAAGTGAAAATAAAAGTAAAGCAAAGCCGATAATTTTAATAATAACAATAGTAGTTGTGTGGTTTGGATTATTTTATTTAGGGTATTGGTACATGGATAAGCTGAATACTGATAATAGATTATATATTGATGCAAAGGTTGAAGAAGAAATTAATCAACTACAGCCTAAGTTTGATGAGGTCTATGAAGAGGTAGTAAATATAAATAATGAATTAATAGCAATTAATAGCGAATTGTCATTAACAAGTGAGCTTTTATATGGAACAGATACGAATAAAGTGGCTTTACAAATTCGAATTGATGAATTAAATGCCCAGTTAAATGAATTACAAGCTTCGATAGAGAGGTTAAAAGATGCGACTTCTAATTAAAAGGATTAATTTATTTTTTCTATTATTAGCAGCTCCGATATTAGGAATGTTTATTGCCTTTTTCTTGGTGAGTCAACCAGATGATTTTACAATTTCTGCATTCTATGATTTAAGAGAAGATATAGATATTGCTAAAGAGGAGCTTGAAATATCTAGTATTACTGTTAAGGACACGCAGATTGAAGCGTATAACATGTTTATTAATGCAACTATTATTAATAATGAATATCAGCAGCAATTAAATAGTGTGAATCAAATTATTCAATCTAGTAAACAACAAGCTGAGAAAGCAGATATAGTTTTGGAACAAGTATTATCTAATTTACTTGGTAAACCAATTTCTATTCATGATGGTGTAAACTCATCAATAAAAATTTATACATTAGATGGAATTGATTATCGAGGATATATGGCTAAGATCACTCCTCATACTTCTGAAGCAATCAAGATTATTTTAGCGGATGATCAGATAGCAAGTAATGGCGAAAAAACGAGTGAAGCCGCGAAAAGAACTGGTGGTATTCTGGCTGTTAACGCAGGTGGATTTTGGTATAATTCAACAACTAAAAAGATAGCACCTGTTGGAACAACGGTGGTAGATGGTGAAATTAAACAATTTTCATTAGAAAAATCCCTAACTTTTGTTGGATTTAATAGAGTTGGTGAATTAATTGGCAAACAGTACAAGACTGAAGCAGAAGTTCTAGCTGATAATATTATGCAGGGTGCGAGCTTTAAACCAACATTATTGCAAAATGGTGAGAAGGTAGAGATACCATCATTATGGGCAAATACAAAACATCCAAGAACAATAATAGGAAGTTTTTCAAATGATGATATCTTAGTTATCGTTATTGATGGGAGAAGAACTGGCTGGAGCAGTGGAGTAACATTAGAAGAGGTACAAGATAAGTTATTAGATTTTAAGATTAAGAATGCATATAATTTGGATGGTGGGGGATCAAGTTCTATTTATTATGATGGAAAATTATTAAACAAACCTTCAGATGGACAAGAGCGTTCTGTAACAACTAACCTTGTAATAATGCCGTAATTTAAGACTTTAGAAATAAAACAACAACTTTTCTGATTAAATGTAGTAAAATGTAGGTGTATATAAAATACTTAACAGCGCAGAGGGAGTAATTGGTTATGATTGAGATGTACGATGTTTGGAAAATGTACCCTAATGGTGTATTAGCACTTAATGGGTTTAATATAATAATCAATAGGGGTGAATTTGTCTATTTAGTTGGTTCTAGTGGAGCAGGGAAATCTACCTTTATAAAATTGCTATATCGCGAAGAACGACCTTCTAAAGGTCAAATATTTGTAAATGGTTTTAATTTAAGTAGAATAAAAGAGAAAAGAATTTCACAGTTAAGAAGAAATATCGGTATTGTTTTTCAGGATTATCGATTATTGCCTACTTTAACAATTTTTGAAAATATATCTTTTGCAATGGAAGTAATTGAGGAGTCTAGCAAAACGATAAAGATAAGAGTTCCAGAGGTCTTAGAGTTAGTTGGATTAAAGGATAAAATAAATGCTTTTCCTAACCAGTTATCGGGCGGAGAACAACAAAGGGCTGCAATAGCAAGGGCCTTAGTTAATAATCCTGCAGTACTTATTGCAGACGAACCAACGGGCAATCTTGATCCGAAAAATGCTTGGGATATTATGGGCATATTAGAAAAAATAAATTTAAATGGCACAACTGTTGTTATGGCAACTCATAACAAGGAAATTGTAAATAGGTTAAAAAAAAGAGTTATCGAGATTGAACGTGGACAAGTTATAAGGGATGAAACAAAAGGCGGATATGAACATGCATAGAAGAACATTTGTAAGACACATTAGAGAAGGTATGAAGAATATTGTTAGAAATGGTTCAATGACTTTTTCGGCGATTAGTGCGGTTACAGTTACACTTTTAATATTAGGAGTTGTCTTAATATTAGCGATGAATGTTAATCATCTTATTGTAGTTATAGAGAATCAAGTAGAAATAATTGTTGAGCTAGATTTAACTATTGACGATATAAGAACTGAGGAAATAAAAAATGAAATTGCTAATATTAATGGGGTTAAATCTATTAGTTATATTTCAAAAGAAGATGGTCTTGAAGAATTAAAAAATAGTTTAGGTGAGGAATCATATTTATTAGAAGGATTAGAAGACGAAAATCCTCTTTATGATATGTTTAATGTTCAAGCTTTTGATCCGCAAAGCATTAGTAAGATTGCTGAAGAAATTAATGTGATTAGAGATGTTGTTAGTGTGGATTATGGGGAAGGTACGGTTGAGAAATTGTTTACAATTACAAAATGGGTTAGGAATATTGGGATAGTTTTTATTGTTGGATTAGCTTTTACAGCAATGTTTTTGATCTCTAACACTATAAAGATAACGATAAATGCTAGAAATAAAGAAATCGAATTAATGAAATTGGTAGGCGCAACTAATTGGTTTATCAGGTGGCCATTTTTTGTTGAAGGATTCTTACTAGGGATTTTTGGCTCAATTATTCCAATTATTTTAGTGTTATTAGGATATAGGTTTATTTTAGAAAAAATTGATACGGATTTTACGCTTGCTTTATTTAAGCTCTTACCAATGTATCCTTTGGGATTGCAAGTATCCTTATTACTTGTCGGTATTGGCGCTTTTATTGGGATTTGGGGAAGCCTTACATCTGTTCGTCGCTTTTTAAGGGTATAGAAATGGATAGAAGTTAATAAATAAGGAGAGGAATAAGATTATGTTTAAAAATAAATATATATATATATTTGCAATCCTTATCTTAATTGCATCCTTTATTATTCCAACAATAGAAGTAAGTGCTGAAAGTGAATGGGATAGATTAGACAGAGAAATACAAGAGCTTCAACAAGAGAAGGAAGCAGCTGCGAAAGTATCACAAGATTTAAAGATCCAGATAAAAAAGGTACAAACGGAACAGAGTGAGATAAAAAAAGAGCTATCAGAAATAAATGAAGAAATAGAGAAATCCGAGGAAGAACTATTTGCATTAGAAAAGATGATAGCAGATGTAACTATGCAAGCGAAGGATGCATCGGAATTACTAGAAGAAGCAGAAAAAAGAGTTGAAGAAAGAGACAAACTATTAAAAACTAGAGTTAGATTAATGTATAAAAACGGTTCTGTCGATTATTTAGAGGTCTTACTTAATTCTACAAGCTTTACAGATTTTCTTCTAAGATTTAGTACCTTGCAAAAGATTGTTGAATCAGATAAAAATATATTAACAGCTAATATAAAGGATAAAGATATTATTGCAGAGAAAAAGAATGAGATTGATACATATTTATTTAGCTTAGAGGATTTATTTACTAAGACTGAAGAGTTAAGAGCTAGTTTAAGAATAACGGAAGAAAAAAGATTATACCAAATGGCTTCTTTAGAGGATAAAGAAGAATTGTTAAATGAAGCTAATAATGAAGAGGAAAGAATTATTAGTGCATTAGCAGCTGCACAATCTAAAAAAATAAATGATAAAAGATTATTGGAATATAGTGGAGGAAAATTCGCTTGGCCCGTACCTGAAAGCACACGTATTACTTCTGAGTTTGGTTTGAGAATAGATCCATTTACTGGTTATAAGACTGGACATTCTGGTATTGATATTGGTCATGCTCCTAATAAGGCCTCTTTATATGGAGCAGATATAGTAGCAGCAGCTGATGGTGTCGTTATTGTTGCGTCATATGTTAGTGGTTATGGTAATACTGTTATGATTGACCATGGTAGTGGAATATGGACTTTATATGGGCATATACGAAATGGCGGAATCAAGGTTAATGTTGGAGAAACAGTTGTTAAAGGTGAGAAAATTGCTGAAGTTGGTTCTACTGGAAGATCAACGGGTCCACATCTTCACTTTGAGGTAAGAGAAGATAATAAAGCTGTTAGTCCCTGGAAATATTTAAAGTAGTAATTTAATAGAAGTATTCAAAAATGTAAAATCATACAAAACGGCATATTTTTATATATGTCGCTTTTTATTTGCTTCGTTATTTTAAAATAGTATAATAATAAAGTATATGTTTATCCTATTATAAAGAATATATGAATTATAAGTATGAAGGGGTGCGACCTTACATGAATATTAGTAGAAAAAAGTTAGCCATAATAATAATAATAACAATTTTTTTAAGCAGTTATCTTTCCATTTATATAGGGTATAATACTAATTTATTTGCAATACCAGAACAAAGCACGCCTTCCTTAAATGTTAATAATGAGACTGACGATTTTGACAAATTAGTAGAAATATATAACAAGATACAAGCACTATATTTCGAGGATACAAAGTCTATTGAACTTATTGATGGTGCTATTCAAGGGATGGTTGAATCATTAGATGATCGCCATTCTACTTATATGGATGCTACTGAGGCGGAACAATTTTATACAACGCTTGATGATTCATTTGAAGGTATTGGAGCAGAAGTTACTATGGAAAATGGGAGAGTAACAATTATTACGCCAATTAAAGGGAGTCCATCTGAAAAAGCAGGAATTTTACCTAAAGACCAAATCATCAAGGTTAATGGTGAGTCTCTTGAAGGAATGAATTTATATGAAGCTGTTAATAAAATTAGAGGGCCAAAAGGGACAGAAGCACTTTTAGAGGTTGTACGACCTAATATTAATGAACCATTTATTATTTCAGTTATTAGAGATGAAATCCCTAATATTACCGTATATTCAGAAACGATTAAAGCAGAAGAAGGACTTATTGGTAAAATTGAAATAGCTAACTTTGGGGAAAATACTTTTAAGGATTTTAATATTGCCTTAAAGAATTTAGAGAAGCAAAATATTAAAGGGTTAATTCTTGACGTGCGTGGCAATCCTGGTGGTTATTTACAAAGCGTCTTAGATATTGGCGATTTAGTAATACCAAATGGTGGAGCAATAGTGCAGATTGAGGATAAATTGACAACCAATATTTATAAATCGAATATGGGAGAAGCGAAATATCCTATCGTAACAATTATTGATGGAGGTTCTGCAAGCGCTTCTGAAATATTAGCCAGTGCATTACAAGAAGCTGGAGGGTACCCATTAGTTGGGCAGACAACGTATGGGAAAGGTACAGTTCAAAATGTCTATGAATTAAATGATGGAAGTAATATTAAATTAACTATTGCTAAATGGCTTACTTCAAAAGGTAACTGGATTAATGAGGAGGGCGTTAAACCAGATATAGAGGTAGCACTACCAGCATATTATGGAGCGATGTCCTTTCCAGAAGACGTAAATTTAAAATATGATGATAATAATGTTAATGTAATGAATTTGCAAATTATTTTAGAAGGACTTGGATATGATACCAAAAGAAGCGATGGGTATTTTGATAAGAATACTGAATTAGCTGTTATGTCTTATCAAAAGGAACAAAACTTAGAAATAACAGGAGTTGTTAATTCTATAACAGGTGAAGCTCTTCAAACCAGTATTGTTGAGAAAATAAAAGACCCTGCTAACGATGCACAGCTTCAAGCCGCAATTGAAACAATTAGAAAAATGATGTAATAGGTAAGAATGTTCACTAACTATGGCGAAATAATTGGTAAGATTGAATAGAAAAGATTACTTGCAAAAAAGGTTCATTCAGAGGAAGGCAAAATGTTTTCAGCAGTATTACCAGGAAGTATAGCTAATAAAGTGGGAATACGAGATTTTA
>CAZSSR010000004.1:0-22878 GCA_964609605.1 uncultured Bacillaceae bacterium
AGAAAGGAGGATTCGCTATGCCTAAAGTAGCTGTATATGACATGAGTGGAACTCAAGTTGGTCAAATCGATTTAGTAGATTCGATATTTGGAATAAAACCAAATGAGTCAGTTTTACATGATGCAGTGGTTATGCAACAAGCTTCATTACGCCAAGGAACTCATAAAGTGAAAGGACGTTCTGAGGTAAGAGGTGGAGGAAGAAAACCATGGCGTCAAAAAGGTACTGGTCGTGCACGTCAAGGTAGTATTCGTGCGCCTCAATGGGTTGGCGGTGGAACAGTTTTTGGACCGACTCCTAGAAGTTACGCTTACAAATTACCTAAAAAAGTTCGACGTCTTGCAATTAAATCCGCGCTATCAAGTAAGGTTTTAGAAAATGAACTTATTGTAATAAATGAATTAACAATTGATGCACCAAAAACAAAAGAAATAGTTAATTTATTAAATAATTTAAAGATAGATAGCAAGGTATTAATAGTAGATAAAGAATATAACGATATAGTAGCGTTATCATCTAGAAATATTCAAGGTGTTAAATTTGTCACAGCTGAGGGAATTAATGTACTTGATATTTTATATCACGACAAATTAATTCTAACAAAAGAAGCAGTGGCGAAGATTGAGGAGGTGCTAGTATGATGAAAAATCCTCGTGATATTATTAAACGACCAGTTATTACTGAAAAAACTAGTGATTTTATGGCTAATAACAAATATGTATTCGAAATAGATAAAAGATCAAATAAAACAGAAGTTAAACTAGCTATTGAGAATATTTTTGATGTTAAAGTAAAAAAGGTTAATGTTATTAAAATGCCTGCTAAGCCAAAAAGTTATGGTAAATACAATGGTTACAGATCGGCATGGAAGAAAGCAATTGTTACATTAACTGAAGATAGTAAAACAATTGAATTTTTCGAAGCATAAGGAAATAGTAAAGGAGGGAAAAATCAATGGGGATAAAAAAGTATAAACCGACATCCGATGGTAGACGTGGGATGACTTCTTTAACGTTTGAGGAAATAACTACGGACAAACCAGAAAAGTCCTTATTGGCACCTTTAAAAAGAAAAGCGGGAAGAAATAACCAGGGAAAATTGACCGTTCGTCATCATGGAGGTGGACATAAGCGCCAATATCGTATTATTGATTTTAAGCGAAACAAAGACGGAATACCAGGTCGAGTTGCTACAATAGAATATGACCCGAATCGTACTGCAAATATCGCTTTAATAAATTACGTTGATGGGGAAAAAAAGTATATTATTGCACCTAAAGGACTAAAGGTTGGAAGTTTAATAGAATCTGGTCCAAAGGCGGACATTGTTGTTGGGAATGCATTACCTTTAGAAAATATTCCTACTGGTACGGTAGTTCATAACATAGAGATGAAAGCTGGAAAGGGCGGGCAGTTAGCACGCGCTGCTGGAACTGAGGCTCAATTACTTGGTAAAGATAAAGAAGGTTATGTTACTATACGTTTATGTTCTGGAGAAGTAAGAATGGTACGAAAAGAATGTAGAGCTACAATAGGTCAAGTTGGTAACACAGATCATGAAAATGTAAAAATAGGTAAAGCAGGTCGTTCACGTTGGATGGGAATTAGACCAACTGTACGAGGAGTTGTAATGAACCCTAATGATCACCCACATGGTGGTGGAGAAGGAAAAGCTCCAATAGGGCGGAAATCTCCTGTAACTCCATGGGGAAAACCGACTTTAGGATATAAAACTCGTAAAAAGAAAAAACATTCTAGCAAATATATTATTCGTGGTCGGAAAAAATAAATAAATTATTGTTAAGTTAGATGAATAATAATTACTAAATATTTAATATTTAGTTATTTTGAAGGGAGGTATTTGCATGGGACGTAGCTTAAAAAAGGGACCATTTGCTGATAGTTATTTAACAAAAAAAGTTGAATTTCTAAATGAAAAAAATGAAAAAAAAGTTATAAAGACATGGTCTCGTCGTTCTACGATTTTTCCTCAATATATAGGACATACTATCGCAGTACATGATGGACGTAAGCATGTACCAGTATATATTACTGAAGATATGGTTGGGCATAAATTAGGTGAATTTGCTCCAACTCGTACTTATAAAGGACATACAGATGATGATAAGAAAACTAAGCGTTAATCGAATTGAGAGGAGGTACAGTTAATGCAAGCAAAAGCTGTAGCTAGATATGTGCGCATTGCTCCTCGTAAAGCAGGTCTTGTAGTAGACCTAATTCGGGGGAAAAAAACAGGAGAGGCACTTGCGATATTGCGTTTTACACCAAAAGCAGCTTCTCCAATTATTGAAAAAATATTAATTTCGGCTATTGCAAATGCTGAACATAATTTTAAAATGAATGTTGATAATTTAATAGTTAGCGAAGCTTATGCCAACCAGGGATCAACTATGAAACGTTTTCGTCCAAGAGCGATGGGGCGTGCTAGCAGAATAAATAAGCGAACTAGTCATATTACTATCGTACTATCAGAGAAGAAGGAGGGATAAATTTTGGGACAAAAGGTTAATCCGGTTGGTTTTCGAGTGGGCATTATACGTGATTGGGAATCTAAATGGTATGCAGATAAAAATTATGCAGAATTATTACATGAAGATTTAAAAATTCGTGAAATACTAAAAAAACGTTTGTTTGACTCAGCAATTTCACACATTGAAATTGAAAGAGCAGTTAATCGCGTTAGTGTTACTATTCATACTGCAAAACCAGGTATGGTTATAGGTAAAGGCGGTACTGAAGTTGAAAACCTTCGTCTGTTACTGACTGATTTAACAAATAAAAAAGTACACATTAATATTACAGAAATTAAAGTTCCGGAATTAAACGCTCAGTTAGTTGCAGAAAATATTGCACAACAACTGGAAAGAAGAGTTTCCTATCGACGTGCGATGAAACAATCAATACAACGTACAATGCGTGCGGGCGGAAAAGGTATTAAAACACTTGTAAGTGGCCGTTTAGGTGGAGCAGAAATTGCTCGTAGTGAAGGTTATAATGAGGGTACTGTACCGTTGCATACGCTTCGAGCTGATATTGATTACGGTACTGCGGAAGCACACACAACTTATGGCCGTTTAGGAGTAAAAGTGTGGATATATCGTGGAGAAGTTCTTCCTGTAGCGAAGAACAAAGAGGCTAAGGAAGGAGGCAGTTAATTATGTTGATGCCTAAACGTGTTAAACATCGCAAAGAACACCGAGGAAAAATGCGAGGTAAGGCAAAGGGTGGCACAGAAGTAGTATTTGGTGAATATGGATTACAAGCTTTAGAACCAGCTTGGATAACTAATAGACAAATAGAAGCTGCTCGTATATCAATGACCCGTTATATTAAACGTGGTGGGAAGGTATGGATTAAGATATTTCCTTCAAAACCAGTTACTCAAAAACCATTAGAAGTGCGTATGGGTAGTGGTAAAGGGTCTCCAGAAAAATGGGTAGCAGTTGTTAAACCAGGGAAAATAATGTTTGAATTAGCAGGTGTACCAGAGGATATAGCACGTGAAGCTATGCGTCTGGCATCCAATAAACTGCCAATTAAGACAAGGTTTGTAAAGCGTGAAGAAGTGGGTGGTGACGCAAATGAAAGCTGAAGAATTTAGAAATATGACCACTGCTGAAATTGAACAAAAAATAAATTCTTTCAAAGAAGAATTATTTAACCTCCGTTTTCAATTAGCTACGGGTCAATTAGAGAATACTTCGCGTATTTCTCAAGTAAGAAAAGGAATTGCTCGTGCTAACACAGTGTTGCGTGAAAGGGAATTGGGGATTAAAAAATAAGTCCTGAAAGGAGATTAAATAATGTTAGATCGTAAACAACGCAAGGTAAAGATAGGCAAGGTTGTTAGTGATAAGATGGATAAAACAATCGTGATAGCTGTTGAAACTCAGAAAAAACATGCCTTATATGGTAAAAGAATTAAGCATACAAAAAAATTCAAGGCACACGATGAAAATAATCAAGCTAAAATAGGTGATGTAGTAAAAATTATGGAGACTAGACCACTTTCTAAAGACAAATGTTGGCGCTTAGTTGAGATAGTTGAAGAAGGAATCACTGTTTAATTGATAATTAAAGATTTACGTTCCGAAAGGAGGGACTTTTTATGATTCAAACACAAACACTTTTGAACGTCGCTGATAATTCTGGGGCTAAAAGATTAATGACGATAAAGGTTTTAGGCGGTTCAGGACGTAAGATAGGTAATATTGGAGATATTATTGTATGTTCGGTAAAGGAGGCAACACCTGGTGGCGTTGTCAAAAAGGGTGATGTAGTTAAAGCGGTAATTGTTCGTACTAAAAGTGGAAGTAGAAGGAATGATGGTTCTTATATCAAATTTGACGAAAACGCTGCTGTTTTAATTAAAGATGATAAAAGTCCTCGTGGCACTCGTATATTTGGGCCAGTTGCTCGCGAATTAAGGGAGAAAGAATTTATGAAAATTATATCTTTAGCTCCTGAAGTAATATAATCTGTGATTTAAGGAGGTGTATTAATGAAATCCTCGAATAAGATTCATGTAAAAAAAGGTGATAATGTAATTGTTATTAGTGGTAAGGATAAGGGGAAAAAAGGTCGAATAATTTATACCTACCCAAAAGAAGGTCGTGTTTTAGTGGAAGGGATTAATTTCATAAAAAGACATACACGTCCTTCTCAAGATAACCCTCAGGGAGGAATAATTAACAAGGAAGCGCCGATTCATTCATCTAATGTAATGTTAATTGATCCGAAGACTGGAAAACCAACAAAAATTGGTAGTAAGGTTTTAAAGAGCGGAGAAAAGGTACGAATCGCGAAAAAGTCTGGCGAAGTAATAGATAAGTAGTCAGGTTGAAAGGAGAGACGAACTGTGACGGCAAGATTAAAAGAGAAATATAACAAAGATATAACTCAAGCGTTGATGAAAAAATTTAGTTATAAATCTGTTATGCAAGTCCCACGTGTTGAGAAAGTTGTGATAAATATGGGTCTTGGAGAAGCTGTACAAAATTCTAAAATATTAGATAGTGCAGTTGCAGATTTAGCTTTAATTACTGGACAAAAACCAGTTGTAACTAAGGCAAAAAAATCAATAGCTGGATTTAAACTACGTGAAGGTATGCCTATAGGAGCAAAGGTAACGCTTCGAGGTGAACGCATGTATTATTTTATTGATAAATTATTTAATATATCTCTTCCACGTGTTCGTGATTTTCGTGGTGTTTCAAGCAAATCATTTGATGGTCGTGGAAATTACACAATAGGATTAAAAGAACAATTAGTGTTCCCAGAAATTGATTATGATAAGATTGATAAGCTTCGTGGTATGGACATAGTATTTGTTACAACAGCTAATAGTGATGAAGAAGCTCATGAATTGTTAAGTCAATTAGGAATGCCATTTACTAAATAAGCATTTTGAGGAGGGGATAGAGTGGCCAAGAAATCAATGGTTGCTAAACAAAAACGACCACAGAAGTATCAAGTAAGAGCTTATACACGCTGTGAACGTTGTGGACGTCCACATTCAGTTTTACGAAAATTTAAACTGTGTAGAATTTGTTTTAGAGAACTTGCACTAAAAGGACAAATTCCTGGAGTTAAGAAGGCTAGTTGGTAGATCCAATCTAGGGAAGGAGGTTATTTACATGGCAATGACAGATCCAATTGCAGATATGTTGACTCGAATAAGAAATGCCAATACGGTGCGTCATGAAATAGTTGAGATTCCAGCCTCTAATATTAAAAAAGAAATAGCTGAAATCTTAAAACGTGAAGGTTTCATTCGAGATGCTGAGTATATAGAGGATACAAAACAAGGAATAATCCGTGTGTTCTTGAAATATGGACCAAATAATGAAAGAATAATTACCGGATTAAAAAGAATTAGTAAACCAGGATTACGAGTTTATGCTAAAAACAATGAAGTACCAAAAGTACTTGGTGGGTTAGGTATTGCAGTTATATCTACATCTCATGGTGTATTAACTGATAATGAGGCTCGTAATAAGAAAATGGGCGGGGAAATTCTTGCGTACATCTGGTAATATACTCAAATCCGACTGGGGGTGTTATGAATGTCTCGTATAGGAAGAAAAATTATTGAAATTCCTGAAGAAGTTGAAGTTAAAATTAAGGGCTCTGAGGTTACTGTAAAAGGACCGAAGGGGACTTTAAAGAAAACATTTCACGAAGAGATGAAAATTACAAAGAAAAAGAATCAAATTAGTGTAGAACGTCCTTCTGACAATAAATTGCATCGCTCTTTACATGGTACAACTCGTAGTTTAATAAGTAACATGGTTGAAGGTGTTACTAAAGGGTTTGAGAAAAAACTTGAACTTGTTGGAGTAGGTTATAGAGTGGCAAAATCAGGAAGTAAAGTAACGCTAAATGTTGGTTATTCACATCCGGTTGAGTTTATACCTGAAGAGGGTGTAGATTTGGATGTTATTGATACAAATAAAATTTTAGTTAAGGGTATAGATAAAGAGCGTGTAGGTGCTATTGCAGCTAATATTAGATCTATACGTAAACCAGAACCTTATAAGGGTAAAGGCATTAAATATTCCGATGAAAAAATTCGTCGTAAGGTTGGTAAGACTGGTAAATAATGCTTTCGCTTAACGAAGGGAGTGAATCCGGTTGATAAAAAAAATGGATAAAAATAAAATCCGTATAAAAAGACATTTACGTATTCGAAAAGCCTTAATAGGAACTTTGGAACGACCTCGTCTAAATGTGTTCCGTTCGTCAAAACATATATATGCACAATTAATTGATGATAAGAACGGAAATACTTTAGTTTCAGCGTCAACATTAGATGAAGAATTAAAAGGAAAATATACTAACGGTGGTAATGTTGAAGCAGCTAAACTAGTAGGTGAGATTATTGCAAAACGTGCAATAGATAAAGGATTTAAAGTTATAGTATTTGATAGAAGTGGTTATTTATATCATGGTAGGATTAAAGCACTGGCTGATTCTGCTCGTGAAACAGGTCTACAATTCTAGCCAGATAAGTAAGGAGGTAAAGAAATGCAAATTGACCCGAACACTCTTGATTTACAAGAAAAAGTTGTCAATATTAACCGTGTTGCAAAAGTAGTTAAAGGCGGAAGACGTTTTAGTTTTAGTGCATTGGTTGTAGTTGGCGATAAAAATGGATGGGTAGGAGCTGGAATAGGTAAAGCTTCAGAAGTACCTGATGCAATACGTAAAGGTATTGAAGATGCAAAAAAACATTTGATTCATATACCTATAGTTGGAACTACAATTCCACACCAAATAGATGGGGTTTATGGAGCAGGAAAAGTATTTATGAAGCCAGCTTCTGAAGGAACAGGCGTAATAGCAGGTGGTCCAGTTCGAGCTGTAATAGAATTAGCAGGTATTGAAGATATTTTATCTAAATCATTAGGTTCTTCAAATTCAATGAGTATGGTAAATGCAACTCTGAATGGTTTAAGTCGTCTTAAACGTGCTGAAGATGTTGCTAAATTGCGCGGGAAAACTGTTGAAGAACTGTTAGGATAGGAGGAAATATCATGGCAAAAACAATTCAAATTACTCTTAAACGTAGTTTTATAGGTCATCCAAAAACACAAAAGGTTGTTGCAAACACATTAGGGTTACGCAAAATAAATCAGACGGTTACGCATAACGATAATGCTGCAATCCGTGGGATGGTTGACAAAATAAGTCATTTGGTTGAAGTTTCAGAATTAAATGAGTAAATATTAAGTTTAGACAGGGGAGGTGTACTTATGAAGTTACATGAACTAAAACCTACGGAAGGTGCACGTCACAAAAGAAAACGTGTTGGTCGAGGAACGTCTTCAGGACATGGAAAAACATCAGGTCGTGGAACAAAAGGACAAAATTCTCGTTCTGGTGGTGGCGTAAGATTAGGATTTGAAGGTGGACAAAATCCATTAGCTCGTCGATTACCTAAACGTGGTTTTACTAACCCTACTCGAAAAGAGTATACAATAATCAACTTAGATATATTGAATAATTTTGAAGAAGGTATGGTAGTTACACCAGAGTTACTTATTGAAAAAGGGTATGTTAAACAAATTAAGCATGGAATAAAGGTATTGGGTAATGAAGAAATAAAAGTAAGTCTAACCGTTAAGGCGAATAAGTTTTCTAAGTCTGCTGTTAAGAAAATAGCTGCTGCTGGCGGCCAAGTCGAGGTGATCTAATGTTTTCGACGATCTCCAATATTTATAAAGTTGTTGATTTGAGAAAAAAAATAGTCTTTACTTTATTGATGCTTGTAGTATTTAGAATAGGTAGTTTTATTCCAGTTCCGAATATTGATAGTAGTGTTTTAGTGGATATGGCTGAAAGAGATTTTCTTGGATTACTTAATACATTCTCTGGAGGGGCACTACAAAACTTTTCCATTTTCGCAATGGGTATTATGCCTTATATTACGGCATCTATCATAATGAATTTATTAGCTATGGATGTTATTCCAAAGTTTGCGGAATGGGCACGTCAAGGTGAAGCTGGCCGTAGAAAAATGTCTCAGGTAACACGTTATGGTACAATTATACTTGGGTTTATTCAGGGTATTGGTTTTTCTATTAGTTTTAACAGAATGTATCCTGGATTAGTTATTAACCCAAGCATTACAACTTACTTAATTATAACAATTACATTAACTGCAGGTACTGCATTTTTAATGTGGCTGGGTGAACAAATTACTGAAAAGGGTATTGGTAATGGTATATCTATTATAATATTTGCAGGAATAGTAGCTGGTTTTCCAGATTCAATTAGAGCAATTTTCAGCACTGAAGTATCAGCTGCTGGCGATCAATTATTTATGAATATTATAAAAATTGCTATTATTGCTGTTGTCGTATTATTAATAGTAGCTGGTGTAATATTTGTGACTCAAGGAGTTAGAAGAATACCAGTAAATTATGCAAAACGTGTAGTAGGAAGGAAAATGTATGGAGGTCAATCTAGCTATATTCCATTAAAGGTTAATTCAGCTGGAGTTATACCAGTAATTTTTGCATTATCCTTATTAATGTTTCCTGCAACTATTGCTCAATTTTGGTCAGGGAAATCTATTGCAGATTGGATAGTTCAGCATTTTACTTATTCAGATCCGTTTGGAGCAACTTTTTATGTATTATTAATCATTGGTTTTACATATTTTTATACATATATTCAGATTAACCCTGAACAAATGTCTGAAAATATGAAGAAAAATGGTGGATATATACCTGGTATTAGACCAGGAAAAGCAACCACAAAATATATAGTTAAAGTATTAAATCGTATTACTTTAACAGGAGCAATATTTTTAGCTGCTGTTGCAGTATTACCTGTTGTATTTACAGCATTTACAAATCTACCACAGTCAGTACAAATAGGCGGTACCTCTTTATTAATTGTTGTTGGGGTAGCACTAGACACAATGAAACAAGTAGAGTCTCAATTAATAAATCGACATTATGATGGTTTTATTAAAAAATAGTTTCTCTTTTGATTCAAAAAGAATTGACTTGAGGGGGGTATGTTAATATGAATATTATTTTAATGGGTTTGCCTGGTGCTGGTAAGGGAACTCAAGCTGAAAGAATAGTTGAAGAATTTCATATTCCACATATTTCAACTGGGGATATGTTTAGAAGTGCACTTAAAGAAGGTACAAATATGGGTCTAAAGGCAAAGGAATATATGGATAAAGGACTTCTTGTACCAGACGAAGTAGTTATAGGAATTGTTGAAGAGCGTTTAAATCAAGATGATTGCAGAATGGGTTTCTTATTAGATGGGTTTCCACGCACAGTGCCTCAGGCGGAAGCGCTTGATGCTTTACTTATTAGATTGGGAAGAAATCTTGACCATGTGATCAATATAGATGTGAATAAGGATTATCTAGTAGAACGTTTAACAGGCAGAAGAATTTGTACAATCTGTGGTTCTACGTATCACATGATATTTAATCCTTCTATAAATGAGGGTAAGTGTGATAAATGTAGCGGTGATTTATATCAACGTGATGACGATAAAGAAGAAACAGTTCTTACAAGACTTGAGGTAAATATTAAACAAACAGAACCTTTACTAAACTATTATTCAGGAAAGAATTTATTGAGAACAATAGAAGGAAATCAAGAGATTGACAAGGTATTTAATTCTATTAGTTTAATACTCAGGGGTCTTAAATAATGATTATATGCAAGTCTGATTATGAAATTGAATTTATGCGAATAGCTGGACAAATAGTTGCCGAAACACATCAACTTTTAGGCAAATCGATTTGTCCGGGTATAACTACTAAGGAACTTAATTATATAGCTGAAAAATTTATTAGAAGTAGAAACGCTACTCCCTCTTTTTTAGGATATGCTGGGTTTCCAGCTAGTATATGTACTTCAATAAATGAAGAGTTAGTTCATGGTATTCCGAGTGAACGTATTTTAAAAGACGGAGATATTATAAGCATAGATATAGGTGCAGAATATAAAGGTTATCATGGAGATTCTGCATGGACATATGGAGTAGGGAAAATATCGGATGATGCAATTAAATTATTAAGAGTTACAGAGGAGTCTTTATATAAAGGGTTAGACGAAGCAAAGCCGGATTCAAGGCTATCAGATATTTCTCACGCAGTACAGCAACATGTAGAAAGCTTCAATTATTCTATAGTGAGAGAATATGTTGGCCATGGAATCGGAGTGAATCTTCACGAAGATCCCCAAATTCCAAATTATGGACCTCCAAACAGAGGACCTCGATTAAAAGTAGGTATGGCTATAGCTATTGAACCAATGGTAAATGAAGGTGAAAGGTTTGTTAAAACTTTAGAAGATAAATGGACGGTCATAACAGAGGATCATTCATTGTGTGCTCATTTTGAACATACTATAGTAATTACAAATGATGGTCATGAAATAATGACAAAAATATAGGTGATTATATGAGTGATTCAAGTTCATTATTAAAAATTGGGGAAATAGTTGAAATAACAATGGGACGCGACGCAGGTAAATATGCTGTTGTTTTAGAAATTATAAACGACCGATATGTAAATATTGTTGATGGGGATAAACGTAAGTATGACAACCCTAAAAAGAAGAATACAAAGCATATACGTTCTACTAGAAATATATCTAAAGAGGTTATCAAAAGTTTGATGGAAGATAATAGGGTATCCAATGCTAAATTAAGATATGTTATTAAAGAATATACCAACAATCAATTTAGCGAGGATATAAAGAAAGGGGAAAAAGACAATGACCAAGGAAGAAGCTATTGAAGTTGAAGGTACTGTTATTGAACCTTTACCAAATGCAATGTTTAAAGTGGAGTTAGAGAATGGTCATAAAATTTTAGCGCATGTATCAGGGAAAATTAGAATGCATTTCATTAGAATTTTGCCTGGTGATAAAGTTACAGTGGAGCTATCGCCATATGATTTATCACGTGGAAGAATTACGTATCGATATAAATAGATGCTCGCTTACACATAAGGAGGTTATAAAGATGAAGGTGAGACCATCAGTCAAACCAATTTGTGAAAAGTGCAAAGTTATTAGAAGAAAAGGGAAAGTAATGGTTATATGCGAAAATCCAAAGCACAAACAAAAACAAGGCTAATATAAGGAGGTGTTATTTTATGGCACGTATTGCAGGTGTAGACCTACCCCGTGACAAGCGGGCAGAAGTTGCATTAACCTATATTTTTGGAATTGGACGTTCAACTTCAAAAAAAATATTAAAAGAAGCGGATATTAATTTTAACACTAGAGTTCGTGATTTAACTGAAGATGAAATATCTAAATTACGCGAAGCTATTGATAAAAGCATAAAGGTTGAGGGAGATCTGCGACGTGAAGTAGCTCTTAATATTAAGCGCCTAATTGAAATAGGTTCTTATAGAGGTATTCGTCATCGTCGTGGATTACCTGTTCGTGGACAAAAGACTAAGACTAACGCTAGAACAAGAAAAGGTCCGCGCCGTACAGTAGCTAATAAGAAGAAGTAAGGAGGGATGACGAAATGGCTAAAAGAACTACTAAAACAAAAAAACGCGATCGAAAAAATATTGAGAGTGGAGTAGCTCATATAAAGTCTACTTTTAATAACACTATCGTTACAATCACTGATCCACATGGTAATGTTATATCTTGGTGTAGCGCAGGTGCTTTAGGATTTAAAGGTTCTAGAAAAAGCACACCTTTTGCGGCACAAATGTCTGCAGAGACAGCTGCGAAGACTGCGATGGAGCATGGTATGAAGGTAGTTGAAGTATTAGTAAAAGGACCAGGAGCTGGAAGAGAAGCGGCTATTCGCTCCTTACAAGCAGCTGGGTTAGAAGTTAAAATGATTAAAGATGTTACTCCGATTCCACATAACGGGTGCCGTCCACCAAAAAGACGTCGAGTATAATTAATATAATGGTAGAATAGGGTAATTATGTAGTTCCAACTAGAACCAACTTATAAAACATAGTTAGAATAAAATACTAGTACTACCTATGTTCTTGTTGGTACAATACCCTCGGAATTTATTCCGTTTTACAGGGACGTATAAAGGAGGGTTTAAAAGTGATTGAAATTGAAAAACCAAAGATTGAAGTTTTAGAAGTTCGTGAAGATTCTACTTATGGGAAAATTGTTGTAGAACCACTTGAACGGGGATATGGTACAACGCTTGGTAATTCATTAAGACGCATTCTTTTATCATCATTGCCTGGTGCTGCGGTTACTTCTATTCAAATCGATGGAGTATTACATGAATTTTCTACTATACCAGGAGTTCTTGAAGATACAGCGGAAATAATTTTAAATCTTAAGAAATTATCTTTAAAAATTCATTCTGATGAAGAGAAAATATTAGAGGTAGATGTAAATGGTGGGGGAGAAATTAGAGCTGGTGATATAAGAGCAGACAGTGATGTTGAAATATTAAATCCAGGATTATTAATAGCGACAGTTGAAAATAATGCTAGATTTCATATGTTAATTCGTGTTAATCGCGGTAGAGGTTATGTAACAGCTGATGGTAACAAAAAGGAAGAACAACCAATAGGAGTTATTCCTGTGGATTCTATTTATACACCAATAACAAGAGTGAATTTTAACGTAGAAAATACACGTGTTGGACAAGTAACAAATTATGATAAATTAACGCTCGAATTATGGACTGATGGAAGTATTCATCCAGAAGAAGCCGTTAGCTTAGGTGCAAAGATTTTAACTGAACATCTAAATTTGTTTGTTGGTTTAACTGAAGAAGCAAAAGAAGCAGAGATAATGGTAGAAAAAGAAGAGGACCAAAAAGAAAAAGTGTTGGAAATGACTATTGAAGAATTAGACCTTTCAGTTCGTTCTTATAATTGTTTAAAACGTGCTGGTATTAATACTGTTCAAGAGTTAACGACGAAAACTGATGAAGATATGATGAAGGTTCGTAATTTAGGGCGTAAATCATTAGAGGAAGTTCAATTTAAATTGCAAGAGCTTGGGCTTTTACTTCGCAAGGAAGATTAGTATTATTTCGTAAAAAGGGGGGACTAAGCATGGCATACAGGAAGCTAAACCGTAATTCAGCAGCTCGGAAAGCATTATTCCGTGATCTTGTAACTGATTTATTTATATATGAGCGTATAGAAACAACTGAATCAAAAGCAAAAGAGGTACGTTCGATTGCAGAAAAAATGATTACACTTGCAAAACGTGGAGATTTGCATGCAAGGCGTCAGGTAGCTTCTTATGTAAGAAGAGAGGTTGCAGACAAAGTTGAAAAACAAGATGCAATTCAAAAATTATTTAGTGATATTGCACCACGTTTTTCTGAACGTCAGGGTGGATATACGCGTATTTTAAAAATCGGGCCTCGTCGTGGAGATGCAGCAGAGATGGTATATCTTGAATTAGTAGAGTAAAAACATTTATAAAAGGGTGAGGACGAGACTAATAACTAGTTTCCTAGTCAGTGCCCTTTTTTGTTTTTTTTGGAGGATATATGAAACCTATTATAGAAGTAAAAAAAGTATCTTATTCTTATCAGAAAACTACTAAAGAAGTAATTAATAAAGTAAATCTTGATATATATAGCAAACAATTTATATCAATTATAGGACCTAACGGGTCAGGTAAAACAACATTAGTAAAATTATTGAATGGGTTACTTTTACCGACTGAAGGTTTAGTTATAGTTGATAACATAGTAACGAACGATTCAGGTAATCTGATATGGGAAATTAGGAAACAGATAGGTATTGTATTTCAAAATCCTGATAATCAAATGATTGCAAGTACAGTTGAGGATGATATCGCTTTTGGCTTGGAGAATAATGGAGTAAATCCTGATGAAATCAGAATAAGGGTAGATCAAGCATTAAGGGATGTTAATCTTATTTCAGAACAAATGAAGGAACCAAGATATCTTTCAGGTGGACAAAAACAGAAAGTTGTTATAGCAGGTATATTAGCATTGAAACCAAAAGTTATAATATTAGATGAAGCGACCACAATGCTAGATCCAAAAGGAAAAAAAGATATAATGATGTTATGCAAGAAATTATGCGATAATGACGGCATAACAATTATACACGTAACTAACAATTTACAAGAGACATTGACATCGGATAGAATTATTGTTTTGAGTGACGGAGAAATAATATTAGATGATATACCGCTGAAAATATTTGAGAAAAGAAGAGTATTGTTGGGAATTGGTTTGGAGCTGCCAATCATAATAGAATTGACTCATAGATTAAAAGATAAGGGTTATTCCATTAAAGATGATGTAATATTGGAAGAGGAGTTAATAAAAAATCTATGGACATTAATTTAGAAAACGTTGTTTTCACATATATGAAAGGTACGCCTTTTGAAAAGAAAGCACTAGATAATATTAATATTCTATTTCCAAAGGGGTCAATAACGGGAATTGTAGGAAATACTGGCTCTGGAAAATCAACAATATTACAATTGATTGCTGGATTATTGATACCTGATAACGGAAAAGTTACTATAGGTGAGATGTGCTGGTCTAGTATGAAAGATAATTACGATTTAAGAAAAATGATTGGAATAGCTTTTCAAAATCCTGAAAATCAATTATTTGAAGATACTATAGAGAAAGACATTTCATACGGTCCTAATAATTTTGGAATATCTGAAAAACAAACATTAGATTATATAAAGGATATTATGAAGAGGATTAATTTACCTTATGAAAAATATGCGAAAATGTCGCCGTTTGAATTGAGTGAAGGTCAAAAGCGAAAGGTTGCAATTGCAGGAATTTTAGCATATAAACCCAAAATCTTATTATTGGATGAACCATTTGCAGGTATGGATTTAGTAGGGAAAAATGAAATCTTACGCATGATTAAAGACCTTCACGCTCTAAAAGACGCAATTACAATTATAGTAAGTCACAATATGGATGAGATTGCAAGCATAGTAGACAATATTATCGTATTAAACAATGGCAAGGTTGTAATAGAAGGAGAACCCGAAAAGATATTTGCTGATATTAATTTATTAGAAGAAAATAATTTAGATATTCCGGAAATAACTAGACTAATCAAGAAGATAAATGAGAAGATATATCCACAAATACCATTAAACTGTTTTTCAATAGAGAAATTAGAGGAATATATTATCGAACGGATTCAAGGTGGCTGAATATGAATATTTCAAATAATATATTATTAGGTAGATATGTCCCAGGAAATTCATTTTTACATATGCTTGATGTAAGAGCCAAAATTATTGTTATGTTTTTGTATATATTATTGATTTTTTTAGCAGATAATATAATTGATTATTTCATATTATTCTTAATAATAGTTATTGGGATATTAGTATCAAGAATTAATATCTTATTTATTTTAAAGGGTATTATTCCGGTTCTATGGGTTATTATTGTAACAGTGGTATTTCACTTGTTTTTAACAAAAGGAGGGGAAATAGTATTTGAATGGGATAAGATAATAATATATAGTTATGGCATTGAACAAGCTATTTTTATATCTTTGAGAATATTAATTTTAATGTTAGTTGCTTCGTTATTTACATTAACTACAACAATGTTGGATTCAGCGATAGGTATAGAAAAGTTAATGGCTCCCTTGAAAAATTTTAAAGTACCAATAAATGAGATTGCATTTATGATGTCAATATCATTTAGATTTATTCCAATACTTTTTGAGGAAACAGAAAAGATTATAAATGCTCAAAAAGCTAGAGGAGCATTTATAAAAAAAGGTAGTATTTATAATAGGATAGTAGATATTACTTCATTAGTTATACCGATATTTATTAATACTTTTAAAAAAGCGGACTATATTTCGATAGCAATGGAATCTAGAGGATATCGTGGCGGAGAAGGTAGAACGAGATTAAAAAAAAGTATATTTACTTGGAAAGATTTTTTATTTACGTTAATAGCTTTTATTTTTTTTATAATTATTTTAAATTGGTGAGGATTAGTAATGAAAACTAGAAATATAAAATGTGAGATTAGTTATGATGGCTCAAGCTACCATGGATTTCAATTTCAGCCTAGAGAGAAATCAGTTCAAGGTGAAATTCAGAAGGTGTTGTACACGTTATTTAATAAGCAGATAATAATTTATGGTTCAGGTCGCACTGATGCAGGAGTACATGCAAGAAAACAGATTATAAATTTTAATATAGGTGGCAATATTCCGATAGAAAAATTACCAATTATTCTTAATTTGTCATTACCTGAGGATATAATAGTAAATTCGGCCTATGAAATGCCTATGGATTTTCATTCGAGATATAATGCGAGAGGAAAAACTTATAGATATTCGATATATAACGAAATGGCTGTTGATGTATTTCGCAGGAAATATACATGGCACTATCCACACACTTTAGATGTTATGGCAATGAATAAGGCTAGTTTATTATTTCTTGGAGAACATGATTTTAGTGCTTTTTCCTCTGTAAAAGCTAAATCGGATAGAGTACGGACGATATATGAATCTAAGGTATGGAGAGAAGAGAATGAAATAATATTTGAAATTGGTGGAAATGGTTTTCTAAATAATATGGTTCGTATTTTGACAGGGACGTTAATAAAAGTTGGGAATGGTAAAATTTTACCAGAGGAGATACCATTTCTGTTCGAGTCCAGGGATCGAAAATTAGCAGGCGTTACAGCACCAGCAAGAGGATTGACTTTATGGGATGTAAAATATTAATTATGAATTGAATATATTTAGGAGTCAACATGACCTTGTGTATTAATATTGCTTGACTCTAGCTTTATTGTGTAGTAAAATTTAATTTGGTCTTTTCAACTCATTAGCCCCGAGTTGAGGATTATTATATTGTATTTTATGTAGTTATGATTAGTAAAGATTAGGAGGTTAAAAAATGCGCACCACATATATGGCAAAAACAGACGAAGTTGAACGTAAATGGTATGTAATTGATGCTGAAGGCAAAACACTTGGTCGATTAGCAACTGAGGCAGCAACAATTATACGCGGTAAACATAAACCGCAATTTACACCACATATAGATACAGGAGATTTCGTTATTATTATAAATGCGGAGAAGATAGTATTAACTGGTAATAAATTAGCAGATAAAAAATATTATCGACATTCAGGCTATGCAGGCGGATTAAAAGTTATTACTGCAGGCGAAATGATGAAGAGTAAACCTGAGCGAGTTATTGAATTAGCTATAAAAGGAATGTTACCAAAAGGTAGACTTGGACGTAAACAAGGTATGAAGTTGAAAGTATATAGAACTTCTGAGCATCCACATCAAGCGCAACAACCTGAAGTTTGGGAAATTAAAGGTTAGAAGAAGGAGGTTAATGGCTTTGGCACAAGTACAATATTATGGAACTGGTCGACGTAAACAATCAGTAGCTCGTGTGCGTTTAGTACCAGGAGATGGACAGATAAAGATTAATAAACGTGATATAGATAATTATTTTGGCATGGAAACTTTAAAGCTTATTGTTAAGCAACCTCTTGTAGCAACAGGAACTTTAGGATCTTATGATGTATTAGTTAATGCTAAAGGTGGCGGTTTTACTGGTCAAGCAGGCGCGATTCGTCATGGAATTGCTCGCGCATTGTTAAAGGTTGATATAGAATACAGACCAACTTTAAAGAAAGCTGGATTTTTAACACGTGATTCAAGAATGATAGAACGTAAAAAATATGGACTTAAAGGCGCACGACGTGCACCACAATTCTCGAAACGTTAAATTCGACAATATTAAAAGCCTCCAAGCATTTGCTTGGGGGCTTTTATAATTAAATATACCTTGACAGGTGATGTATATAGAAATATAATGTAACTAAAAATAGGAGGTGTTAATTTGAGTAACCCTATCACAGCTGATTTAATTAGAGGGCACACAGATACTATTATTCTTGCTAGTATTATTGATCATGATAGTTATGGATATGAAATTAATAAGAATATACAACAAAAAACTGATAATAAATACGAATTAAAAGAAGCAACTTTATATACGGCATTTAGAAGACTTGAACAAGCTGGTTATATTCTCTCCTATTGGGGAGATGAGACAACAGGTGCAAGGCGAAAATATTATTCAATTACGGTACCTGGTAAAGAAGTCTATAAGAGAAATAAGGAAGATTGGGAAGTAGCAAAAAAATTAATTGATAAGCTTATTTAAACAAGGAGGAAATGGAATGATTAATAAATTGATAGCGTATATTGAAAGACTTTTTGAAAGCGCACCAGAGAATAAGAAAACTAATGAATTGAAAGATGAAATCAAAGCAAATTTAATTGAGAAATACAATGATCTTTTATCAACAGGGAAGTCAGAAGAAGATGCATATACAATTGTTGTAGGTGGTATTGGAGATATTAATGAACTTATAGATCAATTAGATGATAGCTATGTTTATGAGGATAAAGACCGACAGAGA
Organism: uncultured Bacillaceae bacterium; assembly: GCA_964609605.1. Taxonomy (GTDB): domain Bacteria; phylum Bacillota; class Bacilli; order Tepidibacillales; family Tepidibacillaceae; genus CAZSSR01. Next base: position 18,955 of record CAZSSR010000004.1, read on the forward strand.
AGAGCAAAATATACAGCACTTGCTATTATGCTGTATATTATAAGCGTAGTGCCTGTTATATTTACAAGTGACATGGGAGAGTATGGAAGTGCTTTTGGAATTTCTTTGATGTTCTTAATAATTGGAATAGCAACTGCAATTTTAGTGTATCTTGCAGCTTCGAAACCTAAGTATATGAAAGTAGAAGAGACAATGGTTGAAGATTTTAAAGAATGGAAGGCAGAAAAATCAAAAACAAAAAACCTTAGGAACACCATTTCAACACTATTATGGATATTAATAACGATAATATATTTGATAATAAGTTTTGCATTTGGCATATGGGCTTTTTCTTGGATTATTTTTATTGTAGGAGCAGCGATAGAACAAATTATTAAACTTATTTTTGAAATAAGAAAAAGCTAGAAAGGGTGAAAATAGATGAATCGTAATAGTAATTATATAATACGTATTATTATTTGGTCTGTAGTAGGATTAATGTCAGTAGTTATATTAGTAAGTGCTATTACATTAGGAAGTTTGTCAGAAGTCATAAGCAGGATTTTTGAGTGGGACGGGAATAGTACGGAAATAGTTAAGGAACGTAGTTTTGATTCAAAAGATATAAATAATATAAATATAGAATGGATCGATGGAACAATAAATATTTATCCTGGGACTGATGATGAAATTAAAATTATTGAAATGAAAAGCGGAGGTTTAAAGGAGGAAGAGATTTTAGATGTATCAATAAAAAATCAAACTTTATATATAAAGCAAGATTATAGAAAAAAAATATTTACATTTATAGATTTTGAAATTAATAACACAGAGAGAGATATTATATTGCCAGAAAAACTATACGAAGAAATCAGTATAAAGGGAACAAGCGGTAAATTAAATATAGAAGATCTAGAGGCAAAACAATTTAATTTTAAATTAACCAGTGGGAAAATTGAAACAAACAATATAAATGGAGAGGAATTAACAACAGAACTTACCTCAGGGAATATGAATATTGTAGGATCATTTGATAGTTTGGCTGCAGAAGTTGTAAGTGGTACAATTGTTTTAGATTTGAATATGGCACCCTCTAAAATGACAATAAAGCTTACATCAGGGAATGCTATAATATCTATTCCAGAAAATGAAGGTTTTACATTGCTTGAAAACAAGGCCTCTGGAAGACTGCAAAATGAATTTCAAGTAGATGATTTTGGAGTATATAAAAATGGCGAGAATAAGTATTCAATCAAGCTTACAAGTGGATTAGTTAAGCTATTAAAGAAAAGTGATTAATAATTATAAGATTTTAAATGTTGTTATTAGGAGAAAATTATGCGAAAATCGCTACCACTTATTATATTGCTTTTATTTCTTATATTATGTTATAAGCCGCTAAGTGAATTATGGTTCACATCTATGCTTCCTTTAAAAGGGAATATAATTGTTGTAGATCCAGGACATGGTGGATTAGATGGTGGAGCTTCGAGTAAAAATGGTGTAGTAGAGAAAGATATTACATTAAGTATAGGGAAGTACTTAAAAGATTATCTTATTGAAGCAGGGGCCGTTGTTATAATGACAAGAGAAAAAGATGAAGATTTAGCAGAAAATTATGAAATCTCAAAAAGAAAATTGGCGGATTTGGAGAATAGAGCTAATTTTGCAAATGAAAATACGGGAGATATTTTTATCAGTATTCACGCTAATAGTATAGCATCGGAAGAATGGAGAGGTGCTCAAACATTTTATTTTTCTGAGAGAGAAGACAATATAATAATAGCAAAATATATTCAAGAACAACTTATATATATAATGCAAAACACAGATAGGAAACCTCTTTCTAGTGATGATTTGATTGTATTAAAAAATGTTGACATGACATCTGTTTTAGTAGAAGTCGGTTTCTTATCAAATCCTATAGAAGCAAGTTTACTAGGTACTTCTGAATATCAAGAGAAACTAGCATATGCTATATATCAAGGAATCTTAAAATATTATGCTTATACAGAAAGTGTAATTGATAATGATTATTAATTACAGATATATGGTATAATACATGAAAATATCTAAATTAAAGGAAGTGCTACAGTTGAACAAAAAAGAGGTATTGAAAATTTTGGATACTGTTCTTGATCCAGAATTACATAAAAGTTTAGTAGAACTTGATATGGTTAGGAATATAATTATAGATAATAAAAGCATTGATTTGGAAATAGTTTTAACTATTATTGGATGCCCACTAAAATCTACAATTGAAGAAGATGTAAAAAAGGCACTATATTCTATTGGGTTTGAGAATGTAAATATAACTTTTAATTCTATGAACTATGAAGAAAAAGAAAAATTGAAAAATAAGTTAACTAATAAAGAAAATATAAATGATGTGAATAATGATTTACCAAGTAGATTTTTAGATAATATTAATTTGAAAACTATTTCTATTATAAGCGGTAAGGGAGGTGTTGGTAAATCAACAGTCTCGCTAAATTTGGCAATTGCATTAGCAAGGAAAGGTTATAATGTTGGATTAATTGATGCTGATATATATGGATTTAGTATTCCTAGTATGATGGGAATAGAGGGTAAACCAACAACGATTAGTGATAAATTCATTTTACCAATAGAAAAAGAAGGAATAAAAATTATGTCAATGGGTTTTTTTGTTCCAGATAACTCTCCTATAGTGTGGAGAGGTCCTATGCTAGGCAAAATGTTAAAGGTATTTTTCGAAGAAGTTTATTGGGGTGAATTAGACTATCTTATCTTGGATTTGCCACCTGGGACTGGAGATGTTGCATTAGACATTCATATGTATGTTCCAAATAGCAAAGAACTACTTGTCACAACACCACACAAGACGGCGGCACACGTGGCGGCGAGAGCGGGTGCTATGGCACAAAAAACAGAACATGATATTATTGGTGTAATTGAAAATATGGCATATTACGAATGTGAATGCGGTGAGAAGGCATATATTTTTGGGACAGATGGTGGAAAGAATTTAGCTGAAAAGTTGGAGGTAGATTTATTAATTCAAATACCGCTAATTATTCAGGATGAAGAATCATATATATATAAAAAAGGAAGTAAAATTGAAGAAAAATATCAAAAATTAGCTGAGCTAGTGATAGAAAAAATTTAAATATTGTAATGTTAAATATAGAGGCTTGCACCTTTTTATAAGATGCAAGCCTCTATATTTTTAAAGGAAAATTTATTTATTCCTATTTAAAATATAAAAAATTGTTAATATCACCCCTGCTAGTATAATAGTGAATGTTAAAACTAATAGGGTTTGATTCATCCATAATTTCATATTTTCAAATATCATGCTACGTTCCATTAAAACACTTTTATGATGAGATGGTGTACAACTCATTTTATACACAAACAATGTTAAAGAACTTCCGACGATAAGAATAGTTAAAATTATTATAATAAAGATGTTATTTCTCATGTAATCACTTCTTTGCTATTTAACTGAATAGTTACTTTAGTTCCTTTACCTTCAGCACTAGATAGTTTAACAGTTCCATGATGTAATAGGATAATTTCTTTTACTATATAAAGGCCTAATCCACTTCCACCGGTTTTTCTTGAACGCGATTTTTCAACACGATAAAAGCGATTCCAAATTTTTGATAAATCTTCATTTGGGATTCCGATACCTGTATCTTCTACTATAATGTTAATAAAACCATCATTTTTTACTAAAGATACCTTTACTATACCTTTTTCAGTGTATTTAATAGCGTTCTCTATTACGTTGAAAAATACCTGTTCAATTCTTAAGGGATCTACCTCAATTAAAAAAATATCACAATTACTTTCAAAGAATATTTCTATCTTTTTCTCAGCTGCTATAGGAGCTAAAATATTTATGGATTTTTTCTTAGCTTGTTCAACATGTTCTCCGGCGGCGCGCTGGAACGGATGAGC
>CAZSSR010000005.1:0-21537 GCA_964609605.1 uncultured Bacillaceae bacterium
GATACTCTATAAAAACAATAGAAAATTCTACAAATAAATTTCCAGAAATAAATTGAGAATCGATAAATTGAAATAAGACAGTTTCAAAAAATATTTTTGGTATTATTAAAACTAAAAAAGAAGTAAAAGTGATAAAAAATGATAAAACCCAATTAATTTTAATAATTACTAAATACATAATAGAAGTGATTACAAATGTTATAAGACCAACTAATGCAAGCTCTACACCTAATAGCCACAACATGTCAGATACTAAAGCTACTATTGCTGCCATATAAAATATCTTAACTCTATATTTTCGAAATTCGTACCCAAACAAAATTATAGAAAACAAAATAAAAATATAATATTTTGGAATGCTAATCAATAAATAGTTAATTAAAAAATCCAATTATTAACATCCCCATTCCATCAATTTTATATACAAAATTATATCTATTAATTCAAAAAATGTTCTACCGATAATTTTTAATCACGAATTAACAAATAAAAGCCACACCAAATAAAATATAGCTTATTCAAACAGACAAATTTCGCATATATTTTACTATTATATCATGATTTTACATTAAAACTAGAATATTTGTTAATCTATAGGATATAACTATGTTTTATTAAAGTTTTATTAAAAAAATCCTTCTTGCTTATATAAGCCAAGAAGGATTTTAAAACTTTTTTAAATTAAAGTTTTACTTTATTTAAATAAATTTATAATCTTTGACCATATTTTTTTATACCATGCATCATCAGTCTGTTCTGTATCAATATTTAATTCATTTACAATCTCATCTGTTTTAATTTCAGGAGTAATCATTATAAATTGAATAGAATTAATCTTGCTACCGCTATCAACAAATGAATATATGTTTTCTGATTTTTCTGAATCGTAGCCTTGTTCAAAACCTTCTATCATTTCCGTTATTCCATCTCTAACTTCTATCTGTCCTTCATTTAATTTATTAACATCACTTGGAATAGTTTTAATTGAGTTGTACATATTTATCGTTCCATTTGCTGACGAATTTAAACCAACAAAGAAATCTTTGCTTTGTGCTATCATTTTATCGTATGCTAACGTAAGATCATTTGAGCCACCACTTAATTTAATTATTCCATTATTAATTTCAGAAATACCATTAAATACTGAGCCTAGATTTACACAATAATCATTTAACCCTTCATTTGCTTGAGACCATCCCATTAAGATATTTTTCAAGCCTTCATTTTCCTCGATAATTCCTTGTCCTAGTGCTCTCATATTAGGATCACTACTCTGTAGAAGTGATTGAGCTATCATTGTTAATTGTTCATGTCCTTGTTGTAATTCCTTCAATGCTAAATATAGCTCACTATAACCGCTTACAATTTGATCAGAATTTTGATTTAATAAGCCTAACCCATTTGTTGCCACATTTAATCCATCAGAAGCTCCAACAATACCATCATTAAACTCCTTTAATCCAGTGAGATATTCATTTAAACCTTTTTCTAGTTCTTTGCCTCCACTATTTAAATCTACCAACCCATCCTTTAACTCCCCAACACCGTCAACTAGATCGTCTAATCCGTTTCCTAGTTCAACTGTCCCTTTACTAATTTCATTCATACCCTCTTCCATTTCAACTAATCCGTCAACTAATTCATTATATTCTTCTGAAATAATGGAATCATAACTAATCAGTGATAATTGTATTGCTTCCATTTCAAAATCCACAACATCTAAAATTAACGTAAAATTTGCATCAGTGTCAGGCATTACAGAATATGAAACTGTAACATTAGTGCCTGTTACTACTTTCATCGCTTTTGAAGCATCTTTAATTTTAACTTTTTTTAAATCTAATGGAAGCTGTATTTGAGTTAGATAAGTATTTTTATGAATAGCCGAAACAGTTTTATTTTGCTTAATATCTAGCTCTATCTTTAATTCCCCAGACTTCCCGGCTAAATCTTCTGCACTGATTTCTTCATCATTTAAATAGTATATGATTTCAAAATTAATCGGAAGTTCCTTATCAATTACCCCTTCATAATAAAAATCCTTTCCAGTCGCATTCTCTCTATACCATGTTAATTCACTACCATTTAAAATAGGTTGGATATTATCACTTAATGATTTAACACTTTGATAATCTCCAGAGTCATGTATTTCATAACCTATAATATCAAATAATCTATTTACAACTACAATTGAATCTACAGATCCATTATTATTTAATGATACATAGACCGTTTCATCCTTTTTAACAATCCCTCCATCCTCAGCGATAACAAAAGTACTAAGCATTAACATAATTATTAATGCAATATATGTAGTTCTCCTTATATTATATTTCATTTATAAAACCACCTTCTACATTTTTCTCCTTTTTCTTTTTCGTTGGCCACTGAGCAGTTGATATTCTAATTAATGGATCAAATACAACCAAAAAATTAGGTAATAAGACAATTACACTAACCATACTGATTATTGCACCCCTACCAATTAATAAACACATTTCAGAAGACGTTTCGATTGTAGCGATAAAGTATATACTAAAGGTTCCTGCTACAAGAATTCCCCCACTTGTTATAATTGATTTTGCTGTATCTTGAACAGTTTGAATTGCTGCATCAAGAGGTATCATACTCTCTAAATTTTCTTTATATCTGGAAATATATAATATAGCGTAGTCCACTGTTGCACCCAACTGTATAGCCCCCACAATAATAAAACTTAAAAAACTCATTGGTTCATCAAAGAAATATGCATACCCAAGATTAACCCAAATGGCTAATTCAATTACAAATATAGCTATTAAAGGAATTACTAATGATCTAAATGTAATAACAAGGATAACAAATATAAATAAGATTGATAATATTGTTGTACGTGCAAAGTCAGTATTTGTAACATCTGCTAAATCTTTATAAGAAAAAGTCCCTCCTGCAGCATACCATTCATCATAATGGGCTGATAAAACCACTCTCACTTCATCCACAGTATCAAAAGCTTCTTCCGATTCTTTCTCACCTTTTAAACTTATCGTAAACATCGAGTATTTATCTGATTGGTACATATTTAATAGATCACTTGGCACCATAAATTCCGGTAACTCAGTCCCAATTACACTGTATAAACCTGTTACCGATTCAACATTAGGTATTTTCTTTAATTCATTAATTAACTCAACTTCCTTAACTTTATCATTTTTAGGAACAATAATAATGCTAGAATTATTCTTACCATATATAGCCTCGACTTCTTCAAGAGCTATATTTGCTATATCATCAGAAGGAAGAACTCTTTCATAGGAATAATAGTAATCAACATTGCTTTGAGCTAAGAAAAAGAGTACGGAGATAATTAATGCAATTATTACACCAAAATATCTTATTTTAGTTGTAAATCTAGAAACACCTTTAAAGCTAAGTTTAAGTTCCTTATGGGTATATTTTTCAATCCACTTATCTAAAAGAATTATTAAAGCTGGAAGCAACGTCAATACGGCAATTAAACTAAATATTATCCCTTTGCCTAGTACAATTCCTAAATCTTTTCCTATTCCATAATTCATAAAAATTAAAGCTGTAAAACCGGCTATAGTGGTTATACCACTAGCTAATATTGGGCGTACTGATAATTTCATTCCATTTAACATTGCTTGCTTAACTTCAATACCTTTTTCTCTTTCTTCATGAAATCTATGAAGTAAAAAAATTGAATAGTCCATAGAAACAGCTAATTGTAAGATGCTTGCAGAAGAGAAAGTTATTTGGGAAACCTCGCCTTGGATTATATTTGTACCCATATTAATTAGAATTGCTGTTCCTACTGCAAAAAGAAATATAAAAGGCTCCAAATATGAAGAGGTTAATGGCAACAAAATTAATAATATAAGTACCACAGCGACAACAGAATAATACGGTACTTCACTATTAATCCTATCTAAAGTAGATTTCGAGTTTGCTGCAGATCCAGACAAATAACCGTTTTCACCAATAATTTCATAAATTGAATCAACTGCGGTATGTGTCAATTCAGAATCGTTGCTTTCGATAAAAAATATCTGTAACAAGGCATTATTATCTTTATAAAACTGCTCCAAATAACTATCGTCGATAAATTCAATTGGCATTTCTATGTCAACAAAATCATCAAGCCATATTACATCCTTAACACCATCTAATGTCAATATTTCTTCCTTAACATTAATTACATCATATATATTTGCGTTCTTTAATAATAAAGTCGAAGAACCATTATATCCAAATTCATCAATTAACTTTTCTACTGCCAGTTTTGAATTCATATCATCCGGTAAATAAGATGCATTATCAACATTAATGTCTACCATAAATGTGAACACTCCACAAATAAGTAGTAATACAATATATATAATAACAATTTTTTTTGGATGATTAATGATTAAAGAGTTAAACTTATTGTACATATTTATCCTCCCAAAACTATATTAATTTAATTATACTTCTAAATAGAAAAAAAACATATATTGATATACTTTAACAAAAGAACGTCTTCAAAATAAATTGTAGACGACCTTATATTATAATGTTTTTTGTCTAAATCATACTAACTATCCATTCTTTAATATCATCATATTCGTCTGTCCTATAATTATTAAATCTAGCTTCTATTTCATTTACCGATGAACCAAACAGTATTATCAACAATATTTGAATCCATTGCATCAGAATAAATTTTAACTTCCTTAATAATTCCCTTTTCTAAATTTAGATTTACATCTAATTCGCCCCAATTAAAACGCTTAACCCATGATATCGAAAATTTTGGTGTAACACCATATCTAAAATCCCATGATGAATACTTATCATATAATTTTTTTATTTCATTATTATATAATTCTTCAAATGATATTTGTTGATAACATCCATAACTTATAACAAATTGTCTCTTTAAGTTCTCTTTTATATCTTCTATATCTAACTTGGAATCTATCTCCTTGAGATTGCTTACCCTTGACTTGACAGACTCTATCCCTTTAGATATTATTTTTTCTTTAGAAACTTGTAAATATTTAGTTAATTTTACGAAATCACAATCTACTAAAATTGTTCCATGATGAAATGATTTATTTCCCTTAAAATAAAACGCATTCCCAGATATTTTTTTACCATTAACCACAATATCATTCCTACCAGTAAATTCTGCCGATATACCACATTCTTTAAGAGCATCGATAATCACTTTTACTTGCTTTGGAAAATCATAACAAATCTTAGTCATAATAAAGGTAAAATTAAGATTACCTAAATCATGATATACTGCTCCTCCACCAGATAGTCTTCTTGCTAACTTTCCCCCCTCACTTTCTAAAAGACTAGTATTACATTCTTTCCAGGGGTTTTGATTCGCACCAATAACAACGCTTCTATCGTTTTGCCATAAATATAATATAACTTCGTTCGAATTAACATTGTTCAATAAATATTCTTCATATGCTAAATTTAACCAGGGGTTAAAACTGTTTGATTCAATAAACTTTGCTTTTAAAGATTCGCTCATTTGTTTTATATCCTTTCAACATATTTATTTCCGAATTTTCTTAGCAAAAAAAATTAAGCCTTTTTATACTTTGTATCATTTAATAATAAGCCTACCTTTACTCAGATGGGATTTTTTCATATCTGGATAAATAAATTCTTTCTATAATAACAATAAAAATTGCAAGCCATGCTAATCCAGCAGAAAACCCTGCTAAAACATCACTTGGATAATGCACTCCTAAATAAACTCTGCTTATTCCGATTAAAGCTATTAAGACAGCTAACAGGAAAACCGAGATATATCTCCATCTACCTTTAATAAATTTATAGCATAAATAAAGGATAAAACCATAAAAGCTAATACCAACCATCGAATGTCCACTTGGGAAACTAAATCCACTAATATCTACAAGTCTCATTATATCAGGCCTTTCTCTTTGAAATATTAACTTAAATATAATATTTAAAAAATAACTAGCCAATAAATTAATAGCTATCATCTTCCCATAAAACGAATATTTCTTTTTTTCCCATAGTATTATTAAACTCAAACTTGCTAAAAATACCAAAACCAACCATGACCCAAGAAAAGATATAAATATCATATAATTGGTCGCGCCTTCTGTTATAAACTGAGATAAAAATCTATATATTCCATCATCAAAAAATGAAAGCTCTTGTTCAATTAGGCCTTCAACAAGAAGAATAAATAATAACAATGGTAAAGCTATAATAAATATAATCTTCTTATCTTTATTAAAAAATTTAAAAACAAGAAAAATGAAAATCAAGATTATTAAAATTATAATTGTATACGTATTAAATAAACCTTCTATCCGTTCCCATTCATCACCAACATAATAACCAAATATTAAAAAAGTTGAACTCCAAACTAGTGAACCAATTAGATTATAAATTAGAAATACTTTTATATTCATTTTTCCAATACCACATAAATAGGGAATGACATGCCTTATACCCATCGCATATCTAGTAAATACAATCAGCAATAATTTATATTTATTAAGTGTCTTACTTAAAGAATTAAGTTTTTCTTCATCAATGTGAAATATTCTTCTATATTTCAGAAGAAAGTTATACCCATATCTATAGCCAATTATATAAGCAACTGTATACCCCAAAAAAGTACCCGCTGAAGCAAATAATATATTCGTAATTAGTGAATAACCAACTCCATTAGATGTCATAAAACCAAGTAGGACCATTAATGTTTGTCCCGAAACAGGTATACCAACAAATTCTAAAAAAACTATAACAAAAATACCTAGTCCACTATAATTCTCAACAATCATAATAAGGAACTCTTTCATGATTTACACTTCCTTTAAATACCTAACTTTTTATATTATGTTACCACTAATTATTATTTTACTAAATAAAAATTCTAATCCATTAGATTAGAATCTTCTTTAATTACATTAAATAATCCTTTTATTAATTTTAACCATTACCAGGTTCTATATGTATGTTAACACTAGTATTCTTAATTTTATATTCTAAATCTTTTTCAATTAGATCACATAATTCATGAGCTTCTTCTACAGTCTTTGTTCCGTCAACAGTCATATGAAAATCAATATACTTAATATTACCTGCCTTTCTTGTTCTTAAATGATGAATATTATAATACTGGTTTTGATAATTATGAATTATTTCTAGAATATTTTTTTCTTCCTTATCAGACAATTTTGCATCTAATAAAATACTTAAAGTCTTTTTACTTAATTCCCAAGCTTCTTTTAAGATTAATAAAGCAACCAATATAGCTACAATAGGATCAAGAATATATAGGCCCGTGTATTTAATTAACAACAAACCAAACGCAACACCTAATGAAGTATAAACATCAGTTTTTAAATGAAGAGCATCAGCTTCTAAAGCTATTGAATCTTCCTCTTTAGCGACCTTATATAATATCTTTGAAATAAATGTATTAGTAATAGCTGCAAAAACCATAACCGCAATAACTGTAGCCGTTATATTAATTGTTATAGGATTAATTATCTTATCTATCGCCTCTTTAATAATTAATAAAGCAGCAACGAATATTAGTAAAGCCTCAAGAAACCCCGATATACTTTCAATTTTGCCATGTCCATATGGATGCTCTAAGTCTGCGGGTTTTGATGAATACTTAACTGAAAAGAATGCTATTATTGATGCAATTAAGTCCATTCCTGAATGAATTGCCTCTGAGATTATAGTAACCGAACCACTAATTATGCCGGCAATAATCTTTAGAGTAATCAATATCGTATTTGATATTATTGATAATGATGCATATTTCATTTTTCGATTAAAATTACTCAAAATATCACCCTATTTAATACATTGTATTTAATAACTTTTGACCATATTCTGATTTAAAGTGCTTTCTTAGATGACTTACTGTATTAATATTATAATCTTCTTCAGATATATTAACTAATATATCCGCCTCAACAATAATTCGAAAGTCGATACAATCTATTTTATTATAACTATGATGATTTCCTATTATAAAACAAACTCTTTCAATTATTAACTCATCATAACCAACATCTAACAAGATTCCTTTTGCTATTGGAGGGCCCTCTATTTCTTGATATTTTCCTGCAGAAGAATTGTATTTCCTCTCAGCTTCCAGTATACCAATATCATGTAATATTGCAGTAAGCTCAATAATTAACTCTTGTTCTTCTGTTACTTGTTCGAGTTCGCAAATGATTTTTGCATAACTAAGAACTTTTAATGCATGATTAAATATAACAATTGCATTCATATAATTCTCCCTATTAGAAAAGCAATATTTTTCTTAATTCTTTAGTTTGAATTCTGCTAACTGGGACTTTACTATGTTCTTTATCATCAAGAATTAATGAATATGTCCCATTAAAAGAAGGAGATATTTCTATAACCTTATCTAGATTTACAATATAACTTCGATGGGTTCTAAAAAAGGTTTTTTTATCCAATTTATTCTCTAACGCTGTTAATGTTAGTCTAGTCATCAATTTTTTTTCGAACGTTTTTATAAACACGTAATTATCTTCCGTATATGCGTAAAATATATCTTTAACATCTACTAACTTAATTTTACCATTTAATTCAGCTGTCAGCCTTGTTACTTTATCTTTTTCTATAACATCCTTAGATTCAGTATCATAGTTCTCAATATAATCATTGTTATCTGAAGTAAGGTTTTCTTTAATTTTATATTCATTTACTACACGATCTATTGCTCTTTTCAACTTTTTTTCATCAATAGGTTTAAGAATATAGTCTATTGCATCAACATCGAAAGCTTTTAATGCGTACCCTTCATAAGCAGTAACATAAATAATAAGTGGCGGATTTGGAAGACTTTGTATAGTAGTCCCAATATCAATACCATTATTAACAGGGAAATTAATATCCAAAAATACTAATTGATAATCTATCGCCTCTATTAAAGTAAGCGCCTCAGCAACACTTGTTGCCTCACCAATCACCTTTATATTTTCATAATTACTTAGCAGAAATCTAAGCTCTTCACGTGCAGGGTATTCATCGTCTACTATTAATGCTTTTAACTGCATTCTATCACCTGCTTTTCTTCTGCGATATTATAAGGTATTTTAAACCAAGCCTTTGTCCCTTTACCATCTTCACTCTCAATTTTTAATCCGCAATCATCGCCATATAATATTTTTAATCTTTCATTAACATTTGAGATGCCAACTCCACAACCTGAACCATATCCTGGTTCATAGACCTTTTGAATGTCCTCTTGTGGAATACCAATCCCATTATCCTCAACTGATATAACAACCTCATCTACTATTTTGTGAGCAGATATTTTAATAATACCAGCACCAACTTTAGGCAAAACTCCATGTAATATAGCATTATTCACTAGTGGTTGTATCGTAAAAACTGGTATCTTACAATTTTTAGCTTCTTCATCAATTTCAAGAACCACTCTAATTTTCCCAATAAAACGTGCTTCCTCTATTACAACATAATTGTCTATATATTTTATTTCTTCCCTTATTGAAATAAATCGTCCACTATTTCCTAATAGATATCTTAATAATGTTGAAAGCCTAACAAGTAAAAATCTTGCATACTCAGGGTCTTTTAAAATATACATATTCACTGTATTTAATGCATTGAAAAGGAAATGCGGATTTATTTGAGCTTGTAATGCATCTAATTGAGCCTCTGTTGTCAGTTGCGCTTGATGCTCTAATTCAACTAATTCTATTTGCATGCTAAGTATCTGAGCTAGTCCATTAGCTAATCTTATAATATAATCAGGAATATTACCCTTTTTAGTTTGATATAATTTTAATGTACCTATAACCTTATTTTTATTTATTAATGGTACTATTACAGCAGACTCCAATGGACAATTACAATTTTTTTCTTGACAATTAAACTCTTTCTTACTATTAACAATTTTACTTTCCCCGGTTTGAATTGTAATTCTTGTAGCATTTGTAACTATTGGTTTTCCTACTGGATGCTGTTCACACCCTTCTCCAATAAACGCTAATACTTTATCTGTATCAGTAATAGCAACTGCAGCAACATCACTTATATCTTTAATTATTTTAGCAATAATTAAAGCGGATTCCTCATTTAACCCTTGCCTTAGATAAGTGAGTGTTTCATTAGCAATCAACAAAGTGTTATTAAACGATTTATAACCACCTTGAGATTTTGTTATATGTACATTTTGAGGATAGTAAAAAATAAGGGTGCTTCCAATAAAGCTAAGAACACTAATAGCAAAAAACATTATCCAGTATTGAGGTAATAAAATTATAAATAGTATAAAAACAATTACTTGAAATATTAAAAGATAAAACATTTTATTTTTTATTAACTTTATAAAACCTTCTTTTAATCTCATCAATATTGTTCCCCCATTACAAATAAATGTGAGTATTTATATTATATATTAACCTAATAGAATAATTATATCATTAACATCTTTTAAAGTACTATAAAATTCATATACTACTCACAAGAAATAATAACCATTTAAGCTCGAAAAACCACCATTCAAATAAAAAAATACTTGTTTATTGTAAATTATATTATAATGTTAATAGATAAACTCATATAGTAAGGAGGATTTGATAGTAATGAATATACTCGCAAGCATTTTTGCTAACAAAAGAAACTCTAATAATAACAACTTAAATTTAGACCAAGAAAAAATAAAAAGCATTGTTAGAATTCCATCTAATATCAATACTAACAAATCTTTGAATGATATTCGATTCACTGCAATTGATCTTGAAACCACTGGGTTCAAGCCTCATATGGGTGATAAAGTAATTTCATTAGGTGCAGTAATTATAGATAATGGGGAAGTAAACGAGAATAATACATTCTATCAGTTAATAAACCCGAATCGTAATATTCCTAAAATCATTACAAAGCTTACAGGAATAAACGAACAGATGATAATAGATAAACCATCACTAATAGAAATCCTACCTGACTTTTTTTCGTGGGTTGGAGATAGTATATTAGTTGGACATATTATAAATTTTGATATCTCATTTTTAAATTCTTGTTTATCAAATCAATGCAGCGAGAAAATTAAATATCAAAATATTGATACTAGAGAAATAATTATTTCCCTTTACCCACATTTTACAAACTGTTCATTAGAAGAAATATGCGACTCTATTGGTATATCAACTAATAACAGACATAATGCCTTAGGCGATTCTATCATGGCCGCTAAAATCCTTGAATTTAGTATTAAGGAATTAGCTAAAAGAGGTGTTTATACGCTTGAAGATTTATTTAATTTCACGCGTGACCCTCAATTCATTGTGTCCCCACTACTTCAAACTAGTAGATAAAAAAATATATACAGATAAAAAAATAAACTCATAAGAGTTTATTTTTTTATCTGTATATAACAATTTGAAATTTAGCAGTAATTTTCAGAATATTCGATTAATTATCTTTCATAACTAAACTGCTCAGATAACTCTCAATACCATTTAGATTAGAAATATAACCATTACCACATATTTAATTGTACATACAATCTATATTGTTTTAATATAATAATATATATATCTATATATGTATTTGTTTTAAAATAAAAATTAACGGAGGTGTTCTTATGACTGAAAGGTCAGACAGATCAAAAGAGTATTGGAAGAAAAATGTTACATTAATTAGCATTCTATTATTCTTCTGGGCATTGGTTTCATTTGGTTTTTCAATTCTTTTTGCTGAAGCTCTAAGCAATGTACAATTCTTTGGTGTTACTCTTTCATTCTGGTTCGCACAACAAGGTTCAATCTTTACTTTTATTATTTTACTATTAATTTATGCGTTTCGCATGGACCGTTTGGACAAAGAATATGACGTTGAAGAAATCAAACTAACGGACATAAAGGAGGAATAAGATATGAGTGTAGAAGTCTTAACGATAATTTTCATTATATTAACATTTTCATTGTATATTTATATCGGTTGGAAAGCTAGAGCAATTGATACGAAAAACTTCTATGTAGCCGGTAATAATATACCCGCTATCGCTAACGGTGCAGCAATTGCAGCTGACTGGATGTCTGCAGCATCATTTATATCAATGGCCGGTCTTATTTCATTCCTTGGTTATGATGGAACCATCTATTTAATGGGTTGGACAGGTGGCTATGTATTACTTACAATGCTTCTAGCTCCATACTTACGTAAATTCGGAAGATATACTGTACCAGATTTTATAGGTGATCGCTATTATTCTAATACTGCTCGTGCAGTAGCGGCGGTTGCAACTATTATTATATCTATAACTTATGTTGCAGGACAAATGCGTGGTGTAGGTATTGTATTTAGTAGATATTTACAAGTAGATATAGTAATTGGAGTTATCATAGGTGTTGTAATTGTTGGTGCATTCGCAATTTTAGGCGGTATGAAAGGAATCACTTGGACACAAGTTGCTCAATATAGTGTACTTATAGTTGCATACTTAATCCCAGCTATCGCTATTGCAAATAAATTAACAGGAAATCCTATACCACAACTTGCATTTACTTTCTCTGATATTGCTGAACGATTAACTTTAATTCAAGTAGATTTAGGATTAACAGAGTATATGGCACCATTTACTGATTTATCAAAGCTTAATGTATTTATGATAGTTGCAGCTTTAATGTGTGGTACTGCAGGATTACCTCATGTAATCACACGTTTTTATACAGCAAAAAGCGTTCGTGCAGCACGTTGGTCAGGAGTTTGGGCATTAGTATTTATTGCTCTACTTTATACAACGGCTCCAGCAATCGGTGTGTTTGCTAAATATAATTTAATTGACAGTCTTAATGATAAGCCTATTGATGAAGTTCGACAAGTAGAATGGGTTGCAAGTTGGGAAAAGACGGGTTTACTCGTTCTAACTGATAAAGACGGAGATGGAATACTTAAATTCTCTAATGACGATACAAATGAAGTAAAAATTGATAAAGACATTATCGTTCTTTCAACACCTGAGGTAGCTGATTTGGCACCATTTGTAATTGCTTTAGTGGCAGCAGGTGGATTAGCTGCTGCATTATCTACGGCAGCAGGACTTATTCTTGCTATGTCAAGCGCAGTATCGCATGATATTTATTATCGAATCTTTAAGACTAACGCTACAGAGAGAGAAAGATTAAGAGTAGCGCGAGGGATGATTTTCATTTCAATTATTATCGCAGGATATTTTGGTATTAATCCGCCGGGATTTGTGGCCGAAGTTGTCGCCATAGCCTTTGGATTAGCCGCCTCGAGTCTGTTCCCAGGTATCTTCTTAGGTATATTCGATAAACGGATGAATAAAGAAGGAGCAATTGCCGGGATGGTTACAGGATTAACATTTACGGTAATAATGATTGCTTTAATACGTTCTGTACCAATTCTTGGTACTGCAGAACCATTGCTTGATAGTTTCTTTGGTATTAATGCTCAAGGTGTAGGAACAGTAGGTATGGTTATTAACTTCACTGTAGCTCTTATTGTTTCTAGAGTTACTGCACCTCCACCAAAAGAAATTCAAGAATTAGTAGAAAATATTCGTATACCTAGAGAACTTGGTACCAGTAGAAGTAACTAATAAAAATAACAAAAATTTTATCTAATTATGATATACTTATCGGGAAGAAATTATTCTTCCCGACTAGTATTTTTTTTAATAAAATAGGGGGGCATTTATATGATTGCAATATATATTTTTGGAAGTCTTACAATTGCTATATACTTATTAGTACCATACTTAGATTTAAGAGTTGTTAAAAAAGCATTAGGAATCACCCTTGTTTTAGAATTGTTTTATCTTATTGGTTATTTCTTTTTTGATTGGCCTTTTCCTGATTGGAAAGCACTTTTACAAATTATTATAGTAGTTTTTTTAGGGATGGCATTAGGTGTTGTATTCTCGAAACTATGGCCTATCCCTCCCAAAAAAGGTTTTGAAAGAATCTTTAGAACCTTTTTAATTGTTACTCCTGCATTAGGACTAGGGATTGGTCTTCAACTTCTTTTACAAGGAAGCGAAGCTACACAAGCAATTTATATAATATTTGCTCTTTCTAGTTGGTTAGGTTCAGGACATTTTATACGTACGGAATAATATATATTTAGGGGGTTATATTTTGATTAAAGACAAAAATGATCCGGAATCAATTAATTATTCTAGTATATTACAAGAGATACTACCATTCTCATATCTTTCCATTGAAGTTCTTAATCAATTAGTTCCAAAAATTGAGCGCAAAGTATTTCCTGTTGATAGTTATATATTTCGCCAAGGTGATGAATCGAAAAAATTATTATTTATCATAATTACTGGATTAGCTGAAATATCTGTGAAAAATAATAAAGGGGATAGCTTTGTTTTAGACTATAGAAATCGTGGTAGCTTCTTTGGAGAAACTGTTGTGCTTTCAAACAAAGCATATGTTGCTACTTTAAAATGTTTAACTGAACTAGATTGTTTATTAATAAAAGGCGAAGATATTGAATTCTTAATTGAAACAAATGGCATCTTTGCTAACCATTTTAATATGATGGTAGCCGATCATTTTTACAATCTTATAAATAAAATCCCTACTGAGCAAGGAATAATGAAGGGATTAATTACATATGAAAATCAGGGGGCTCAAAAACGTGCAAGTGAGTTAATGAACTCTCCTGTTATTACTTGTTCTCCTACTGATAAAATTAATCAAGTCGCTAAAAAAATGGGTAATCACCATATAAGCAGCATTGTTATTATTGATAATGATGGAATTGTAATTGGATCAATTACGGAGAAAGATCTAGTTGAAAATGTTATTGCTAAAAATTTATCTCCCGAAAGTCATTACGCATCAGAAATAGCTACTAAAAAACCTCTTTGTGTTAGCCCTGATACTTTTTATTATCAGATACTCCTTGCTATGACAAAAGAAAAGGTTAAGCATGCTATTGTAACTGAAAATAATTCACCAATAGGTATAATTACAATTCGCGATTTGATTAGAGCTCGAAATAATGGTGTTATTAGTGTTATTGATCGGCTCGAAACTCAATCTAATTTAAATGATTTAGCACTAGTGGGACAAGAAATCGAACAGGTGCTTAATGGATTAATGATGGAAAAAGCACCTATCCCAGAAATACTTGATATTATAACCGAATTTTATGATAGAGTAACAAGACAAGTAATAGATTTATCAATTGAAAAAATGGAGCCTGAATTTGGTCCGCCACCCGTTAAGTTTTGTTGGCTTACTATGGGCAGTAGTGGTAGAAGGGAACAATTTTTAAGAACAGATCAAGATAATGCCCTAATCTATGAAACTGTATCTGATGCTACTCTTTCAAAAAAGATTGATGTTTACTTTAAGCATTTGGCAAACTTAGTAAACGATGGTCTCGTAACATGTGGATTTGCCCTTTGCCCGGGAAATGTTATGGCTTCAAATCCTATATGGCGTGGTAATACATCATACTGGAATACAAAAGTCTCATCTTGGGTTAATGTCTTAGAAAAAGTAAATATTAGATTTCTTACGATATTTTTAGATTTTAGACCTGTCTATGGCTACTTTCCGCTAGCTGAAGAATTACGAGACTATACTAACAAATGTTTCGTCTCCTTGCCCCTAGCATTAAGCTTTTTAGCACAAGACGCTACTCAAGGTAGATTACCATTAAGTATTTTTGGTAACCCAACAGGTACTCACTCTAAAAATCGTAAGCATGAAATTGATATAAAAACTTCGATTTCTGTCTATTTAGTAGATTGCATTAGATTATTAGCAATAAGTAAAAACTCTAATTCAACAAATACTTTAGAGCGTATCCACTATCTTAAAAATGAAAAAATTTTATCAATAGGTCTTGCAAATTCGTTAGATATAGCTTTTCATACTATAATGAAGTTCCGCATCTCAACAAACTTGGATAAATTAAAAGCCGGTGAAGATTTAGATAATTATATTAACCTTGCAAATTTAGACCAACGTCAAAAATTAGATTTAAAAGAATCACTAAAAGCTATTGAAACTTTAATTGCCATTGTCAAAGAAGACTTTATCCATGTTTAAAAAAATAACTAACACCAAATAAATGGTGTTAGTTATTTTTTTAAACCAAACCTACCTCTAGATAATTTATATCCAACATAATCAAAGGTATTGCCTGACAAGTTGCCCAAACGAATCATTCTTAAATACATTTCAATAGTGTTTGCCCTTTTCTCGCCATATAATTCTACTAATTTTTGCCAGGACTCATCATCTGAATTACCATTGTTATCGGCCCAATGTTGAGCGTAAAAAATTGCTGGTATCTCATCCTTGGGACAATTCTCATATTCTCCTTGTAATAACATGCAAACCTCCTCTTCATTTATACCTGATTTCAAGGCTGCTTTACTATGCGCGTATGAACAATATCTACAATCATTAACGCCCGTCACTGCTAACATAAGTCTTTCTTTAAAATCGTCATTAATTTTATCTTTATCCTCGTTAGATTTCGATAATTTTCTTAACCTGCCTATTTCTTTTAGGTCATTACGCAACATGCTAAAATTTTGATAATGTCTTTTTCTAAAGCTCTCCATAATATATCCACCCTCTTCTTCAAAATCGTCTATTACTAAAATATTCAGTAATAAAGTATTATTAATACCTCACTTCAAGCAAATATAATCCATGTGAAGGTGCTGCGTTACTAATTAATTTATCTTTCCTTTCAAGCATATTAATAACGTCTTCAGGATTTAATTGTCCCAAACCAACATTAATTAGTGTACCAGTTAATAAACGTACCATCTTATATAAAAACCCTTCGCCATGGTAAGTTATATTTACTTGTTCATCCTTAATCCTTATATCTATAGAAAATATCTTTCTAATTGTAGATTTGTTTGTTTTATTTGCTGAGAAATTTTTAAAGTCCAGCTCGCCAATAAAACAATTTGCAGCTTTCCTCATTGCCTCGATATCTAAATTATCGGATACATGATAAACATATTTTCGTTTTATAGCAGATGGAATATTACTATTCCATATTTTATATTGATATATTTTAGATTTTACAGAATAACGAGCATGAAAATCTAATGATACTCGCTCTATTTTCTTAATAACGATATCATTTGGAAGCATCTGATTACAGATATTTAAAAATTTTTCTAAATCTATATCCTCTTTAGATTCAAAATGAGCAACCTGCCCATATGCGTGAACTCCTGCATCCGTTCTGCCAGAACCATGTATCTCAATATTTTCATCTAGTAATTTAGACAGTAATAACTCAATTTTTGCTTGTATCGTTTTATCATTCTCCTTTAATCGTTGCCAACCTTTATATTTAGTACCATCGTATTCAATAATAATTTTATATTTCATAATATGCTCCTTTTATGTAACTTTTGTATAATTTTCTTATCCTTTTAATACAAATAAGTTCTATCTAGCTAAATTTCAAACTATATGTTTAGCATAACAGATGTTCCATTTTTGCTCAAGAAACAACAAATTAAAAAACATATTTAAAATAACAATAATTAATACTATTTTTTTCTTTAATACTTTAAACTAGTGTAGTATAATTGGTGATATTGAATTTTATATCAACTAATTAGGGGGAATTATGTATGAGTGAATATGTTAAACAGAATGATGCACTTGGTACTATTAATAGAGGTAATCCAGCAGAATCTGGACTATGTACATTATGTAGAGCAGATTGCAGTGGTAAATGCGAAACTTGGATGTCTAGTTTAAAAGGTAGAAAAATGCTTTACCCTAGGGACTTCGGAGTCGTAACAGCAGGCAGCTCTAATATTAATCACATTGGTGTATGTTACAATAACTTACGTATTCAAGGTTATAATTACGGTGCTAATGGTTTGCCAAATGGGATATCTAATAGTGCTGATGATTGTATATTTCCAAATGTTAATTTAGAAACTGAGTTTGGAAACGAAATTAAAACAAAAGCAAGAATTCCTATTATGACTGGTGCTTTAGGCTCTACTTTTATTGCCGCTAAATATTGGGAGTCATTTGCAATAGGTGCAGCATTAGTTGGTTATCCAATAGTCGTTGGCGAAAATGTTGTTGGAGTTGATAAAGAATCTATTATAGGAAACGGTAGAATAACTAAAGCTCCTGAATTAGAAAGACGCATCAACACATATCTGAAATACTATGATGGATTTGGCGGAATCATCGTTCAAATGAATGTTGAGGATACTAGAAATGGTGTGGCAGAATTTATTAGCGAGAAATATGGAGATAAAGTAATCATTGAATTAAAATGGGGACAAGGTGCAAAAGATATTGGCGGAGAAATTCAAGTAACAAACTTAGAATATGCAACCTTCTTAAAAGAAAGAGGATATGTTGTTGACCCTGATCCGACAAAACCAGAAGTAATAGATGCTTTTAAAAATGGTGCTATTAACTCCTTTGCAAGACATAGTAGATTGGGATATACAGATTTAAATAGTTATGAAGAAGTTAAAGAAAACTTTATGAATGCGGTTGCCTATTTAAGAAAAATAGGCTTTAAAAGAATCACACTAAAAACAGGTGCTTACGGAATGGAAGCATTAGCAATGGCAATAAAATTTGCTACAGAAGCTAAGCTTGACTTATTAACAATTGACGGTTCTGGTGGCGGTACTGGTATGAGTCCATGGAATATGATGGAAACTTGGGGTGTACCTTCGCTCAACCTTCATGCAAAGGCTTACGAATATGCAAACATATTAGCTGCCAAAGGTGAAAAGGTTGTTGATATGGCTTTTGCAGGTGGTTTTGCTCGCGAAGACCATATATTTAAGGCGTTAGCTCTTGGTGCTCCATATACAAAATTAATATGTATGGGAAGAGCATTAATGATTCCAGCTTTTGTTGGCTCAAATATTGAAGGAGTATTATATCCAGAAAATAAAGATAAAGTTAATGGTAATTGGGACAAACTACCTGTTACAGTTATTAAAGAATTTGGAGATAAAGCTGAGGAGATTTTTGCAGGCTATCATGATGTTAAAAAGAAAGTCGGAGCTAATGAAATGAAAAATATTCCTCTAGGTGCAATTGCTGCTTGGACACTTTCTGACAAATTAGCTGCTGGATTACAACAGTTAATGGCAGGAGCTAGAAAATTCTCTACAAGCGAAATTTCTAGAACTGACCTTTTTTCTGCTAATAGAGATACGGAAAAAGAAACAGGAATTCCTTATTTAACAACTGTTGCTGATGATATAGCTCATAAAATATTAAAATCTTAATAAATAACGAATTATGATAAAGTTAGCCCCCTGTTTTCTTAGAAAATAGGGGGCTTTATATATAAATATAATTGACAATATATGTAGAGTGTATTATAATAAAAGATTGAATTACAAAGTTCGATAAAGATTTGAAAAATTTAATTATTATTTTTGTAAAATAGCATTAGAAACTGAATTAATACTCACATTCGCGGCAGTGAAAATTAAATTAAACTTCTAGATACAAAAAATATTTAATTTCAATCGATTTATCTATACTTGTAAAAATAAACATAAGGAGATTAAAATTTGACATTAGAAGTTATATTAACATTGCTTATTCTCTTCATTATAACCTCTTTTACTAATATTCTAACTACACTAAAAACAATATTTCTTTCAAAAAAAATCATGAACCCAGTTTATATTTTAGTATTTATTGATGCGATAATATTTGCAACTGTACTTACAAAAATAACGAATTCAAACGGAGTTCATTTTATAATAGCTTACGCTTTTGGTAGAATGTTTGGAGTTTTTATAGGCGGAAAAATAGAAGAACGTCTTGCAATAGGAATTATTGAAATAGATTTATTTTTAACTAATAAAAATAAAATGATTGAGGTTGCTGAGAGACTTAGAAAAGAAGGTTACACAGTTAACAATTTTGTTGCTCGTGGTATGAACGGAGATGTAAGACATAAAATTGAGATTGTTATGAAAAGAAAAGAATTTAAGGTATTAGAACATATTTTAGATGAATATGGAGTCACAAACCCAACTCTTAAAATTAAGAATTTAAGTAAAATAGAAGGAAAAATCACGACAACAAATGTTCACGCCCAATAAAATCTAAATAAATTTTTAACACCAAAAACCCCACTTACGTAAGCGGGGGTTTTTCATAGCAAGCAACTATCTCGCCATAATACAATGTATGATAGTCATTATTATATAAATCATCAACCCTTGGATCAAGAATAAACGAAGGATCCATATCCTGTTTATATATAATTTTACATTCATAATACATATTACAATTATCTATTACTGGGGTATCTACCTCTTGCGATGCAATATATGCTATATTAGCTTCATTCACCTTCTCAATATTACGACCTGATTTCGTACCACATATTGTTAAAGCCTTTCTCATTTCATTCCCAAAGGGAACACTAACAGTGAAATTATCGCTATTTTCAATAAGCTCATATGTATATCTTGTATTGCGAACAAGTGTCATGAATACTGGCTTTCTCCAAATAAAACCTATACTGCCCCATGAAATAGTCATTGTATTAACTTTCTGTGCAGATTTAACTGTAAGAAAAGCTCCTTCTTTAAATAAATGTTCAAATGCTTTATCAAGATTTTTATTGAATTCCATTATCTAAATAACACCTCCTTAAATATGATTTTAAATTTAGATATACTTTTTTACGTAATTTATAAAATGCGGGAAAGCAATTGCTGGAGCTTCAAGATCATTGTTCCATCTTTTTACCCACTCTAAAGAAATATATCCAGAATAATTATCAGATTTAAGTAAGCTTAGCACCTCTTTGATTGGAACATCTCCATAGCCAACCATTTTATAACTTACTTTACCATTTTCCATTATGGAATCCTTTATATGAACATGTTTAATATAACTTTTTAATTTATTATAGGTATCTGCGATTGGTTCATTCATATATCTAAAAGGATGATGAATATCCCATAAAATACCTACATTAGACTTAGATACCTTCTCCATTAAATTAAGAATTACCTGAGAATCTGCAAATACTCCATTTGTTTCTATCAAAACTTCAACATCTCTGCCATCTGCATATTGTGCTAATTCAAGTAAATTAGCTGCCACAAAATCTACATCTATATTATTCCCCGGGTAAGGCTGCTCATCCCCTAAAACCCTTACATATTTTACCCCCATCCTTTGAGCTAAAAATATATAATCAATACTTTCCTTCATATGCTTTTCTATCGCTTTTTTATCAAATATATAACCAGCAGAAGTTAAACAAGAAATTTCAATCCCCTTTTCATTTAAAACGCTTTTAGTTTTATCAATATTAACAGGCAAAAAAGGGCCGCAATTTGGCGCATATATTTCATTTTTGATACCTCTTACTTCTATACCATTAAATCCTAAGTCTTTAGTCATAACAATAATATCTTCCCACGACCATGTTGGACAACCCAAAGTAGAAAAACATATTTTCATAAAATCATCCTTTCTATCATCACTTACA
>CAZSSR010000006.1:0-20928 GCA_964609605.1 uncultured Bacillaceae bacterium
CTAGGTTTGTAATGATTGAGGGACGTACCTATGCACCAGTGAGATTTTTAGCTGAAATATATGGAAATAAGGTTTTATGGGAAGCTGAAACCTCAACGATAAATATTAACGAAATACCAACTTATACAGTTGAAGAGGGTGATACTTTAAACACGGTTAGTGATAAGTGTGGTATCGGAATTGATTATATTATTAGGTGGAATAATCTTAGTAGCGACTTGTTACAAGTCGGGGATAAGTTGTATTTAGAACCTATAGAACTGACAGCTCTAGATAATTTGGGAACAGATTATGTAATAAGTTTTACTGCTGAAGAGCTTGAATGGTTAGCTAAAATTATTTATGCGGAGGCAAGAGGAGAACCATATGAAGGGCTAGTTGCTGTTGGTGCTGTAGTGGTTAATAGAGTTGAAGTTAATTGCTTTCCTAATACAATATATGATGTTATTTTTCAAAAATCACAATTTACTCCAGTATCTACTGGGCGTATTTATAATATAATTCCAGATAATGATTCATATAGTGCTGCTGAGGATGCTCTACTTGGGCAAGATCCTACTAATGGTGCGTTATTCTTTAATAATCCTGTCATTTCAGTAAGCAGCTATTTTAAGAAAAAGACCTCAATTATTCAAATAGGAAATCATAGTTTTTACCAATAATATTTAGATAAAAAACAAGCTTATATTGATTAAAGAATTTTTTATTTTTATATGATATACTATCTCATAAGTTTATAATATGTAGCCAGTGTTTATTAACTAGTAGATATTATTTTATTGAGAATAATGGAATTTGAAGGGACTTGAATAAATGAGGAAGGGTATAATTGTATTTACTTTATTTTTAGTTGTTTTTGTTTCTGCTGGCGTTGTAGTTATGGCAGATACGAATGATAATAATCTAATTATTGATGATTCATCTAATTACTTCACAGAAAAAGAGATTGAATATATTGAAAAAATAGTTATACAGCTTCCTGAAACGTATAGATTTTATATACTTCCAAGTTTAACTAGCGATTCTGATATTAATTTCTTGGCTGATTCTTTGTTTGATATAAAGAAATTTTCGCAGGACACTATTTTTATATTAGTTGTAACTGATGAGAGAAAGATACACATAACTACTGGTGATGCTTTGCAAAAAAAAGAATTAAATGAAGAGTTTTTTAATAACGAGATAATCAAATATTTTATTCCTACTGTTATAAGTAAAAATGATGTAGCACAAGGATTAGCTGAATTAGCTATTGGGATTAGTAAGGATATTCCACTATACTTGGAAACATCTAAAACCTCCGTGGCAATTCCTGAGGTGCCTGCAGAGAATCAAAATGTGGATGAAAATAAAAAAAGCTCATTTATCCAAATTATTTTATGGGTTGGATTAATGGTTGTTTTCTTATTGGCGTTATGGTTAGTTGTAAAAATTTATTTTAGCAAAAGAAAGTAAACCCTATCTTAATTATGAGGAGTACATTTTAAAATGTTATTAAATGATTACATATGGTCTGTGGCAAATAATTTAGTAAAAGATTATGAATTTTCTTTGCTTAATGCAAAAAAAGATTTATCAACTAATGACAATGAAGAGACGATAATTAACTTAATAAAAAATATTAGGGGAGAGCATATATATATACGATTAGTTCCAATAGATTATATATGGCCTAACCATATTAATAATGATTTATTACAAGTAAAAAATATAGCAACAGAAATATTTAAACAATTAAAAGGGAAACGTTTACGCTTTGTAAATCTATATATTTTCAACTCTACACCCTCAAATGAGGTTCATGAAATAATTTCTCAAAGCTCAAGGGTTACTGAGAAAAACATCGATATTTTATCTGGTTACATTGACTTGGAAAGTGGAAAGATTGGTATTCCCGATTATACTTTTGATGAATCCAATCTTAGGATTGACCCATTTATTAAGTACATACATGATGAAAATCCAAGCGAAGCTAATAAAATGCTTGAAGAAATAAGTGTGGTACAAGAAGATCGCTATAAAAGTATTACAAATATTTTTAATTTTGGTAAGCCCATAGCTACTTATTCGTTAATAATTATAAATGCGATAGTATTCTTATTAATGACTTTTAGCGGTGGTAGCACAGAGACGGAAGTTTTATTAAGATTTGGTGCTAAAGAATCATATTTAATTATGAATGGCGAATATTGGCGTTTTATAACACCAATTTTTTTACATATTGGTTTTGTTCATTTTGCTTTCAATAATTTAGCACTATATTATTTAGGTAAATTAACAGAAAAAATATATGGTTCTATTCGATTCATAACTATTTACTTGGTAGCAGGTATTTTTGGAAATTTCATTAGCTTTTTATTCGCCCCTAGTAGTATTGCGGCGGGAGCATCGGGAGCAATATATGGATTGTTCGGAGCACTGCTTTATTTTGGTTATATATATCCTAGTTTGTTCCTAAAAACAATTGGAAAAGATATTATTGCAATTCTTGCTATTAATATATTAATTGGATTTACAATACCTAATATAGATTTTTATGCTCACATAGGAGGATTAATTGGTGGTTTTATAATTGCTGCAATTATTCATCTTCCAACTGATAAAAAAAGGAAATGGCTAGTCACTATTATTTCAATAATTGTTCTTTTAACAATAGTTGCGATAACTTATATAGGAGTTACTTCTGACGATATAAAAGGAAGCGAAGCAGTATATATTACTGGGCTACAAGCTTTAGAAGAAGACGATTTGCAGACTGCACATGATATTTTTAATTTTCTAGTGACTGAATACCCAGAACAGTTTATTTTTAATTTTTATTATGGTAATACATTATTAACTGAAGGTTATTATGATCAAGCCATTGAACAATATGAGATAACTTTAAATAAGGAACCGAATTTTCCAGAGGTATATTATAATCTCGCTTTGGTTTCTGTCTTTAATGAGGATTATGAAAAGGCAAAAGGATTTTTAAATGAGGCTTTAAAAATCGATCCAGATTTTGTCGAGGCTGAGGAATTATTGAATGATTTAATTAACTAAAATCAGTAATTAATGGGAGGCTCCTTATGAATACAGGAAAAGGGCTTACACTTATATTTACTGGCGATGGTAAAGGTAAAACATCTGCTGCAATAGGGTTGGCTGTTAGAGCAGCTGGTAATAATATGAAAGTAGGATTTTTTCAATTTATCAAGTCAGAGGAAAGCTTTTCAGGTGAGTACAAGTCTTTAGAAAAGCTTGGAATAGAAATAAAGCAGTTAGGCATTGGTTTTACATGGCAGAAATCTGTTGAGGAACAACGCGAGGCTTTAAAAGCTGCTTGGATATTTGTAAAGCAAAGGGTTATGTCAGGACAATATGATTTAATAGTTTTAGATGAATTAAATTATGCTTTA
Source organism: uncultured Bacillaceae bacterium (assembly GCA_964609605.1). GTDB lineage: Bacteria > Bacillota > Bacilli > Tepidibacillales > Tepidibacillaceae > CAZSSR01. The sequence continues at coordinate 3,402 of CAZSSR010000006.1, forward strand.
GCTACTACTGATTTTGATATAGATGATATATTACCTTTATCTGAAGTGATTGAATTAATAAAAAGGAAGCCAGAGAATCTTCATCTTGCTATTACTGGTAGAGGAGCCAAACAAGAATTAATAAGTATTGCTGATCTTGTTTCAGAAATTAATCCAGTTAAACATTATTATAATACAGGCGTTACCGCGGTTAAGGGCATTGACTTGTAGCTTAAGTAACTTGTTTATCTGTTAAATATAATATATGATAAAAAAAACTGAATAATTATTTTAGTAAATAGGTTCTTTTAGTATTTATATAACTGAAAGATAAAAGGGAAGTTTGGTGAAAACCCAACACGGTCCCGCCACTGTAATTGGAAGTATTCCACATTATGCCACTGTCTATATTGAGACGGGAAGGCGTGGTAATGCGTTGCCAAGAGTCAGGAGACCTGCCTATTTATTATAGGATGTTAGATCTTCGAGGGAAAGGAGTGGCGTCTTAATTTTGGCATAAGTATGTGTATTAAACCCAATTGTCCCTCAAGGATAATTGGGTTTTTAATTTGGTTAAGTCGCGTAAGTTAACAGTATTTTAATATTATTAAAAAAATAAGAGATTTATAAAGGAGAAAAATTCTTATGAGAAAAATTCTTATATTATTAACGACAATTATTCTATTATCTGGTAGCTTATTTGGTTGCTCATCTTCACAAACTTCAACACCAATACCGATTAATACAAATGATTCTATTACAACAACTTATCCATTAACTATTAAAGATTATACAGGAAAGGAAGTAACAATTCCTTCTGAGCCACAAAGAATTATCACTTTTTATCCAAGCAATACAGAAATATTATTCGAATTAGGATTAGCTGATCAGGTTATAGCTGTAACAGTTAATGATGATTATCCAATAAACGTACAGGAAAAAGTAGAATATATCTTTAACGATGGCGTAAATCCTAATATTGAACAAGCTCTTAATTTGGAACCGGATTTAATTGTTTTTGGTGCACATAGTGATGAATTAATAAATTCCTATGCAAAGTTAAATATTCCAGTAGTCAAATATAACCCCCAAAGTATAAATGAGGTTTATCAAACAATTGAAGATTTAGGAGTAATAACTAACACTCAAGAGAAGGCTCAACAACTATTAGCTGATATGAATAAAAAGGAAAAAGAAATAGAAATTAAAATATCAAACGTTAATGCTGATAGTAAGAAAAAAGTTTGGATGGAGATATCCACTGATTTATGGACTTGTGGTAAAGATACATTTATGGATGAGTTGATAGAAAAAGCTGGTGGTATAAATATAGTAGATATTCCAGGTTGGGTTCAATATAGCGAAGAAGAAGTTTTAGAAAAGAATCCAGATGTTATTTTTACGACATATGGATATTATGATTCTAATGCAGTAGAAAATGTCCTAACTCGTGAGGGATGGGATGGTGTAAACGCTGTCAGATACAATCAAGTTTATGATGTTGACAGCAATCTAGTAAATCGTCCTGGTCCTCGAATAATCGATGCTATTGAGGTACTAGCTAGAGCATTATATCCGGATCTATTTGAAGATGAATAAGAAAAAAAAATTAATATATTGGATTGTGGGGTTATTTATCTTCTTGCTAGTGTCTATTGTTGTAACAATTATGATAGGTTCTGTAAAAATTCCAATAACTACTGTATTTAAAATACTATGTAATCATTTGCCTTTTATTGATATTGAACAATCTTGGACGTCTGGACAGGAGGATATTATCTGGAATTTACGATTACCTAGAATATTTCTAGCTATAATTGTTGGTGCGATGCTATCGCTTGCCGGTGTGGCATATCAAGGAATTTTGCATAATCCTTTAGCAGAGCCGTATATTTTAGGAGTTTCATCCGGAGCTGCTATTGGAGCTGCAAGTTCTATGATATTTTTAGGTGGATCAATTATCGGGTATTTTACTATTTCAATCTTTGCACTATTAGGTGCATTAATTTCTTTAAGCTTGGTAATTCTCCTTGCAAATATTAATAATCAAAGAGGAAGTCAAACATTGATACTAGCTGGTGTCATTTTACAATCCCTTAATGGAGCAATATTAATATTTCTAATAACTATTTCAGGTGATTTAATGGAATCTATTATTTTTTGGACAATGGGAAGTTTAGCGAATAAAGACTGGGTTGATATTCTAGTTTTATTGCCCGTTTTTATATTGGGAGTAACATATTTAAATACACAATCGCGCGAGTTAAATGTTATGGTTCTTGGTGAGCGTGCGGCGACACACTTAGGAATGAATGTTGAGAGAAAAAAAATTACTATTTTAATAGTTGCATCATTTATGGCAGCAACAGCCGTGTCAATTGTCGGTATAATTGGATTTGTAGGTCTGATTATTCCCCATCTTATGAGATTATTAACTGGACCAGATCACCGTACATTAATTCCAGTTTCAATTTTAGCGGGTGCAATTTTCTTATTATGGACAGATACTTTAGCAAGAACAATTATACCTTCAAGAGAGCTTCCAATTGGTGTATTAACTGCTTTTATTGGTGCTCCAGTATTTGCTTATTTTTTAAGAAAAAGCTTAAGGGGGAGAAACTATTGAAAATATTAGAAGTAAGTCAATTATCTTTCTCTTATGATAGTAAAAAAGTTTTAAATAATATTTCTTTAGATATAATAAAAGGGGAGAGCTTTGGAATAATAGGACCTAATGGTTGTGGAAAGACTACTCTTATTAAAGAAATGACAGGAATTTTACCGATAAAAGAAGGTAAAGTCGTTTTAATGAACAAATCACTCAATAGTTATGGTAAGAAAGAATTAGCTAAATTTATCGCAGTTGTTGAACAAGAGGGAATGTCGCTGCTATCTTTTACTGTTAATGAAGTAGTTGCAATGGGACGTTATCCATGGATGAGACCTTTTGCTAGTTTAACACGAGATGATTGTGAAATTATTAATGATGTGTTAGAAGCTTTCGATTTATGGGATAAACGCAATCAACCCGTAGAAACATTATCAGGCGGTGAAAGACAGTTAGTATCTTTAGCAAGAGCAATGGTTCAAGGACCACAAGTATTATTTTTAGACGAGCCAACAACATTTCTTGATATTGGCAATCAATTATTATTGATGCAACATGTTCGAAGATGGCAAAAGGATAAAAAATTAACAGTTGTTATGGTTCTTCATGATCTTAATTTAGCTGCACAATATTGTGACCGATTGGCATTAATTAATCAAAAAGGTTATATTGAAACTATAGGTAATGTTAACGAAGTAATAAAAAAAGAATATATTGAAAAAGTATATAATATAAGTCCAATATTGATTAATCATCCAGTGACCAATATACCACAGATATTAGCTTAACTAATATATTTAATCTTATAAATAATACATAGTATATGTTCTTTAGTTTTTCTATGTTATATTAACATAAGTCCTAAATTAAATAATAATATTATTTAATTTGTTCTTTTATTTAATGAGCGAGGAGAAGTTAGATGAAATTAAAAGATTTTGTGCCTGATTTATATGTTAAATCAGTATATGACATTGATTTTCAAATGCTAAAAGAAGATGGTATTACTTCTATTATTACTGACTTAGATAATACATTAGTGGAAGCTAATTCACCAGAATGTACATCTCAGCTTCTTAATTGGCTTGATGATATACAAGAACAAGGCTTTAAAGTACTGATTTTATCAAATAATAGTAAAATAAGAGTGTCGGAATTTGCAGATCCCTTATCATTACCTTATATTCATCGAGCAATGAAGCCGATTAAAGTTTCTTATAAGAAAGCTTTAAAAATACTTGATTCTTCTGCTAAAGATACTGTAATGATTGGAGATCAATTGGTTACTGATATCTTTGGGGGCAAAAGGATGGGTATATTTACAATATTAGTCGCACCAATATCTATAAAAGAAAATAAAACTACTAAAGTAAATCGGAAAATTGAAAGCATTATTTTGCCTTTATTAAAAAAACACGGTTTATTTATGAGGGGGGAATAAATAATGTCCGATGAACATTGTGAAGGGTGTGGAATTAAGCTCCAAAGTGAGATGCCAATGCAAGTAGGCTTTATTCCAAAAGCTTCTCTTGATAAAGGGCAATATATTTGTCAAAGATGTTACCGAATAAAGCATTATAATGAAGTTATGCCAATGAAGGTAGATGAGGATAGTTTTTTACAAATATTAAACGGCATTTCTTATACAGACTGCTTAGTTATACATATTATAGATGTATTTGATATTGAGGGTACACTAATTCATGGGTTAACTAGATTTATTGGTAAGAATCCTTTTGTTCTGGTCGCAAATAAAATAGATCTTTTTTCAAAAAGTACTAATCACGAAAAAATTAAACTATGGTTATTACAGTTTATGAAAAGCCAAGGACTATTACCAGAAAAAATATTTCTTGCGAGTGCAGATAAAAATATTTATATTGAGGAAATAATTAATTATATTAAGAAAAAACATAAGAATAAGGATGTTTATGTTATAGGGGCTACAAATGTTGGTAAATCAACATTTATTAATAAATTGATAAGTATTGTCCATGAAAAAGACGATGTTGAATTAACAACCTCTAGATATCCTGGGACTACACTTAATATAGTAAAAATACCATTAACAGATAAGCATTTTATTATTGATACTCCTGGGATAATACATCGTAATCGATTTAGCGAGTATGTATCACCAAAGACATTGAAAGAAATTACTCCAAGGGCACCTGTTAAACCAATAGTTTATCAATTGCATGGTAAGCAGACTCTATTTTTTGGAGGCTTAGCTCGAATAGATCAATTAAAAGATTCAAGAAATTCCTTCGTTTGTTATCTTTCAAATGATATTCTTATCCATCGGACAAAACTAAGTAATGCCGAACAAATGTATGAAAATCATCTTGGGGAAAGCTTATCTCCGCCAACAAAGGAAGAAGCTGAGACCCTCCCCGAGCTGAAGAGACACACATTTAATTTTTTAGGTAAATATAAAATGGATATTGTTATATCGGGCCTAGGTTGGGTAACGATTGATGGTGAGCCGACTGACATAGATGTATATGTTCCAAAAGGTATAGGTGTGCATATTAGAAAGGCATTAATTTAGATGGGAGTAAAATAATGATAAATAGTGAGATAGAAATTATCGGTTTAATTGGAAATCCAGTTAAACATTCTAAATCTCCTTTAATGCACAATACAATGTTCGATAAACTTGATTTAAAGTACCAGTATTTAGCCTTTAATGTTTGTCGTAATGATTTAGAAAAAGCGATAAATGGGATTAAGGCATTGAATATGAAAGGTGCAAATATAACTATTCCTCATAAGGTTGACGTTATGAAATTTTTAGATGAAGTTTCTGATGAGGCTGGTCAGATTGGTGCTGTGAATACTATAGTTAACGATGACGGTAAGTTAATCGGATATAATACCGATGGCGAAGGATATGTTAGATCATTAATTGAAGAAACCGCAATTGATTTAAAAAATAAAAGTGTAATGCTTTTGGGCGCAGGTGGAGCTGCGAGAGCAATAGGTTATACACTATCAAAGCAGAATATTGATTCCATTATTGTTATTAATAGAAGTATTGAAAAAGCTAATGACTTAAAGGTTTTATTAGAAAAGCATACTTCTACAAAGATTGCTGAAATTGCGGATATTAGAAAATATATTAATAATGTAGACATTATTATAAATACAACATCAATTGGGTTATATCCAAGTGTAGATCTATCATTGATTGATAGAGAATGGATTAAACCTAGTCACCTAGTAAGTGATGTTATCTATAATCCATTAGCTACAAAATTATTGGTAGATGCTAATGAAAAAGGTGCTAGGATTCATAATGGCCTTGGAATGTTTGTTTATCAGGGAGCAATAGCCTTTGAGAAATGGACAGGTATTTTTCCAGATACGGAATTTATGAGAAAGACTGTAATCGATTCTTTTAAATCCAATTAAAAAAAGTGAGGCAGGTAAAATTATATGTTGAAGACGAAACAAAAAAAATATCTTCGTTCACTTGCGCATCATCTTGATCCAGCTATTCAAGTTGGCAAGGGTGGAGTAAACGATAATATGATTAAGCAAATTGTTGAATTATTAGAAATAAGAGAACTTTTAAAAATATCTATACTTAGTAATTGTGCTGAATGCTCTGAGGATGTTGCACAAGCACTAGTAAAGGGATCAGATGCTGAACTAGTTCAAATTATTGGACATACAATAGTTTTGTATAAAGAATCTAAAGAAAATAAAGAAATTATATTGCCGAGGTAGAGATGAAAAAAATAGGGATAATAGGAGGTACATTTGACCCAGTTCATATGGGACATTTAGTCGCAGCAGATCAAGTCTTATTCAATAAGAAATTAGATGAGATTTGGTTTATGCCTGCAAATAAGCCTCCACATAAACTTAATATGAATATTTCGTCATTCGAACATCGTGTTAAGATGCTTGAATTGGTATTAGAATTAGATTCGCGTTATAAACTATGTACAATTGAGCTGGAACGAAATGGTCCATCTTATACCTTAGATACGATGAAAGAGTTAATTAAAAGATATCCTCAAAATACCTTTTATTTTATTATTGGTGGGGATATGATTGAGGGCTTAGATAAATGGCGTGGAATAGAAGAATTAACTGAATTGGTTCAATTTATAGGATTAAAACGTATTGGATACATTGCGGGAAATCATATAGAATATGAAAATGAGATATTAAATAAGATTATTATGATACCAATGCCTCAATTAGAAATATCTTCTTCTTTAATAAGGGATTGGGTTAAGATAGGTAGAAGGCTACGCTATATAGTGCCAGAATCTGTTGAAAAATATATTAAGGAGAATAGTCTTTATGAGGACTGAAATCGATTTTTTAAAGAATCAATTAAAAAAAGAAGTAAAGCACAATCGTTTTCTTCATTCATTAGGGGTTGCAGATTTTGCTAAAGATCTTGCTATTAGATTTGGTGCTGATCCTGTTAAAGCAGAAATTGCTGGGATATTACACGATTATTGTAAGGACTGGGATAACAATGAGTTAGCAGAATTTATTAAAAATAATGATGATTTACCAAGTGATTTGTTAGAATATAGTGCAGAATTATGGCATGGGCCAGTGGCCTCAATTGTTATTCAGGATGAATTAAATATTACTGATGAAGAAATAATTAATTCTATTAGGTATCATACAACAGGAAGGATAAATATGTCAGTACTCGAAAAAATAATCTGTCTATCTGATTATATTGAACCAAATAGACAATTTGAGGGTGTAAATGGAATAAGGATATTGGCAGAAAAGGATTTAAACAAAGCAATGTTAGCAACATATGATGGGGCAATAAGTTTTTTGTTGAAAAAGAAAATGAAGATATATTATTTAACTATAGAAGCAAGGAATTATTTGATTGATGATATTGCAAATATGCAAAAGGGGGAAAATTGATGAGTTTAACTATAAATGAAATAGCACAATTAGCTGCAAAAACTGCAGATGAAAAAAAAGCGATAAATATTATGATTTTAGATATAAAAGAATTATCTTTGATAGCTGATTATTTTGTAATATGTAGTGGTAATTCAGAAACACAAGTACAAGCGATTGCTAATGAAATAAAAGATAAGATGAATGAAAACGGTGTTAACATTAAAGGAATGGAAGGATTAAGACAAGCAAGATGGATATTAATTGACTTGGGTGATGTCGTTGTTCATGTTTTTCATAAAGAAGAAAGGGTCTTTTATAATTTGGAACGTCTGTGGGGAGATGCTCCTCGAATAGATTATAAGGAGATTGTATAATGGCTTTAGTAACAGGAACGTATCACAATCTGAAGGTTGAAAGAGATTCACCTTTCGGATATTTTCTTAGTGATGGCTATGAAGATGTCCTCTTGCATTTTTCTGAAACAGATGATAAAGAACTTAAAATAGGTGAAACTATCGAAGCTTTTTTATATAACGATCATAAAGGCAGACCAGCTGCCACTTTGGCTCGACCAAAACTAATTCTTGGCGATATAGATTTTTTAGAGGTAAAAGATTATAAACCAGCAATGGGTTTTTTTCTGGAAAACAATATCAGTAAGCAAGTTCTTCTACCACTATCAGAGCTACCAGAGGATAAAAGTATTTGGCCCAATGAAGGAGATTTTTTGTTAGTAAAGCTTGTCCATGATAAGCAAGAAAGATTATTAGCTGCATTAACTAGAGAAGAAAGCGAATTAGATACTTATATCTCAAAGCAAGAGGGAAAAGAATTACCTGAAAGCAAAAAGATTTTCGTAGATGGTATCGTTCTTAAAAACTTTACTATGGGTTCACATGTTTATCTAACTGAATATAATATAATTGGATTTTTGCATCAAACGGAACGCTTGCATGAATTGAGATTAGGCGAGAAAATTAAATTGCGACTTAGTTATATTCGTGAAGATGGCAAAATTAATTTTTCGATGAAACCCTTAAGAGAAATCAGCAGAATTGAAGATTCAGATAAGATATTGGAGATATTAAAAGAACGTGGTGGTGCAATGCCGTATTGGGATAAAACTCCCCCAGATATCATCTTGCAAAAATTTAATTTAAGTAAAGCTGCTTTTAAACGTGCGTTAGGGAAATTAATGAAAGATGGAATTGTCTATCAAAAGGATGGGTGGACCCATATAAAAAATGATTAATTATAAAAATTTTGCTTATGTCTATGATCAATTAATGAATGAAGCACCGTATGATAAGTGGATTGATTTTACAAAAATTCTTATTGATAAATACAAGGTAAATCCTAAAAAAATAATTGATATTGGCTGTGGTACCTGTAATATTTCTATACCGTTAAGTAAGCAAGGATATGAGATGGTTGGTGTTGATATTTCTAGCGAGATGCTTGCAATGGCAAAACATAAGATGCTAGAAAATAATGTGGCTTTTCTTTTAATTGAGCAGGATATGAGAGAATTTGAACTTTATGATACTGCAAATCTAGTAATAAGCTATTGTGATTCTTTCAATTATTTGTCGGATAGCATAGGGTTGAGAGATACATTTACCAAAATATATAATCATCTAGAAATAGATGGCTATTTTATATTTGATCTTCATTCACCATATAAGATAACAGATATTTATAATGGTAAAACATATGCGTGGAATGATGAGGATGTTTCAGTAATCTGGATACCAGATGTGAATGTCGATGAGTTAACAGTTGAGCATGACTTAACTTTTTTTATTAAAAATGATAGCGGTAGCTATGACAAATTTCAAGAAACACACAAGCAAAAAACATATGAGCCAGAGATAATAAAGGACATATTAAAAGAGACAGGGTTTGAAGTTGCTGATGTATATAGTGATTTCAAGCTTCAACCCGTTACAAACACAACAGAAAGAATCTTCTACGTAGCTAAGAAACAATTGTTTTAGGAAAATTTACTATCAAAAGTAGTCCGACCTCTTATACTTTTTTTGTGTTTTATTGATTTTCTATTAAAGTATTAATATTAGATTTTAATGTTAATATTTTTTGCTCAATTGTTTTTGCAAGCATAATATATTCTTCTTTACCTTTATCAGAAGGGTCTTCAAGTCCCCAATCTTCGCGATGCTTGCATGGTAAAGAAGGACAGCTTACATTACAACCCATTGTGATAAGTACATCAATTGGTGGAATATCTGTTATAAGTTTTGGGTACTGTGTTTTGGTCATATCTATGCCGTAAAGTTCTTTTATAATTGCTACTGCAGTTAAATCAATATGCGATTTAATTGTTGTCCCAGCACTAAATGCAAGGTACTTATCAGATGCAATTTTTTTTGATATTGCTTCTGCCATTTGCGAACGGCATGAATTGTGAACACATACAAAGACAACCTTAGGTTTTAATTTGTTCATTTGTCATTTTCCTTAATTAGATTTATTGTTTTTACCCTATTTTTATATAAGTACCTGAGGTAAATTATCATGTAAATTAATAATATTATTAATGAAAAGCGGTACATAGTTGAATATGATGTTGCCCTTGCAATTCCACCTAAAAAGATTGATCCTAGGCCAATCCCGATATCAAATGCAGAAAAGAACGTTCCATTAGCGGCACCTTTTCTATTAGGTGATACACGATTAATTGTCCATGCCAATAGAGATGGTTGAACACTACCAAATCCTAACCCATAAAATAGTGAAGAAATTACCAGCGTATAAACGGTTGTTGAATGCGAAAGGATAAGTAAACCGATTGCTGAAAGTAAAACTCCAGGTACTAGAACCCACTTATGTCCCTTACGATCAAATATTATTCCTGCTATTGGTCGGGCAATCAAAACAGCAACAGCATTTCCGAAGAAAAACCAGCCTACATTTTCAATTCCTACTTCTTTGCCATATAAAGTAATGAAGGTTACTATCCCGCCATAGGTTATTGTAAAAAGCAACATTAATAACCCGGGAAATAAGGCGCTTTTCTCGTATAAATCATTAAATCTTAATCCCTTTTCATTTTTTCTTATAGGTCTATTTTGAGGGATTGAAATAAATTGAGATAGAATTAATGATATAATCGCCATTACAAATGCTATTAAAAATAAGTATGAAAATCCAAATTTATTCATAATCCAAATTCCAAAAAGTGGTGCTAACGCCATTGCAAGGGTTGAGGATAATCCATAGTACCCCATTCCTTCGCCACGTCTTTTTGCTGGAACGATTTCGGATATGATTGTTCCAAAGGAAGTGCTAGCAGTCCCCCAGCCGATTCCATGGATAAAACGTAGTATCAGTATTAAAAGGATTGAGTTCATCCAATTATATGTAACTACAGAGAAGGAAAAAATAGAAAGTCCTATAAATAAAATAACTTTACGATTGTGTGTATCCAATGCTTTACCAACAAATGGTCTTGATATTAAAGCTGATATTGTATAAATACCAATAACCCAACCGATAATAAGCGCATCACCACCAGCTAACGCAACATAAGCTGGTAGAGTAGGAATTAACATTTGAAAACTAAAAAATAAGAAAAGATTAGAAAAAGTAGTTATTAAAAAATCTTTTGTCCATAATGGGGCTTTTTTTATTTCTTTTTTATTTTCATCTATTATTTGTTCCAAGAGTAATTCTCCAATCAAAATAGTTATAAAGCCAAACTCTATTCAGATGGAGTTTTAACTCCGCCTGAATTCTAGCACTCAAGAGTACAAGTGACGCTAAGACACTAAAGTTTCAAGTCGTCCTATGTGAGACTTATCCTAAATTCATTACCCCCACTTAAAAGAAGTGGGAGTCTTATTATATCTGGATAAAAACACCTTCAACAAGTATAGCATATGTTACGTTAATGAATAAATATATTAAATCTAGGGAATTTTTTATCATTAGTAATATAAGATTTTAGAAGTGTACAGATTTAAGTAAAGAAGAATATAAAGATAAATTAAGTATAAATAAAGGATAGACCACAAACTATGGGCTATCCTTTATTTCCGTACCTTAAAATTTACTTATTTTCAGTTACTCTGATTATTTTTGCCTTAGCTTGAACGGGGTAACTTTCTGCTACAGGTCCATAAAAAACTACTTCTACATTCATTCCTTCTTTAAGTTCATTAGTTGGGATTTCCTTATCACTTTTTTCAGAATAAATCTTAGTTACTTCAGTTATTGATACATGTGCTTTATCATAATAGTAGCCTTCGTCAGTATCCTCTTGTTCACCTTCAACCAAAAATGAAGTTACATTGCTATTATTATCAAAAGAAATATTAGTTATAGTGCCATTGACACCACTTGTAAATTCATTATCAAAATTATCCGCTGGTGTTTGTGGGTTTGTAGAACATCCTGATAGAACTATTATAATAAGTGAAAAAAGTAAAAACATAATGTTTAATTTCTTAGTTTTAATAATGATTACCTCCCTTTATTATTTACTCAGTTTTTTCTATATAAATAATTGACGATACTTAATATAAAAATGTTTCAAAAAAATTTGAAGTGTAAATATAATGTGATTATCAAAGGATTATATTAAAAGAAATAGAAGTTAATTATTAATAGCATTAATTAAAAAGGAGAAAACCTAAATATGAAGAGATTATATATAATTCTTGCAATTATTTTATTGATATTTCTTACATTATTTCTAATATTATTTTTCTTTACCAATGAAGGTGATGGGAATAATGGTGAAAAAGTTATTATAACAACAGCTGAACAAATGGAACACGCAGAAGATGCTTTAAATTGGCTGAAAATGCAACAAGATTCCGGTTATAAAAACTCAATCTCTTTCTCTACATATTACGACTACGATTATACTGGAGAAGTAAGTGGAACGGTAGATATTACTAAATGGAAAGAGATAGATTTTGATTGGCAGCAAGACCCTTATTTTTCAATTGATAAAGAGATAGATTCCAATCAAAGTTTTTCTGGCAAAATTAGTGGAACATGGGGTGGCACTGAATATCCTGAAGACTATGTATTAAAGATATACGCAAAAACGGATAGTGAGATATTGCAAGCTATTGTTACCTTAGACCCTAATGGTTCATGGAGTACAGATGAATTAATTTTTACTGGCGAATTAAAAGCATATTTATTTGATCAAGAGGATAATATTGTGGCTTATCCGAATGAACAACGAACTATATCAAGTGATAATTATCAAGTGTGGTTATATAGAAAAACTGATAAATTACCATTACTAGAAAAACTCCCATTATATTCTGATGGTTCATTTATATCATATTCTCAACCAAGATTTAATGATGATGGAGATATAAGAAGGTTTGTTTCAACAGCCAAAAGTGGGGATAAGGTAGCAAAATTGGTTTATGTAAAAGACCAATCGATAATTGATTCAACAGAAGCTCCTGAATATAACTTAATTAGATCTAAGTATATTCCTGAAGATGATCCATTATCTGGTATGTATGGGTTGGATGAGCGTAGTTGGATATATAGTAATGCATTGGCAATTATTGCTTTTTCTATAGCAGATGAACAAGAGCGTGCAAATAGTATTATTAATTCATTACAAGCATTGCAGAATGAAGATGGGTCTTTATATTTCTCTTACGATATAAATACGGGAAAAGTAAAAGACTATGAGGAAATATATAGCGGCTCACTTGCTTGGGTTGGCTATTCAGTAGTATTTTATGAAGAGAAGTATAATGAAGGGATATATATTGAATTTGCTAAGAGAATCGCAGATTATTTATTAACCTTACAAGTAACTAATCAATCTATGGTAGGGTATGGAAGTATTAAGGGAGGTTTCAATAGCGACGGAACTCCTAAGACATGGATATCCACCGAACATAATATAGACAGTTACTTTTTTCTAAGAGATTTGGGATATCTAACTGGTATTCAAAAATATATTGATGCTGCAGATTTGGTTAAAAATTCTCTTGTTACATATCATTGGGACACCAAAGAAAATCACTTTCAGAGAATTGATTCAGATGATAGAACGTTAGATTCTAACTCTTGGGGAGGGATATTTGCACAAGCTATTGGTAGAGAAGATATGGTGGAGGGTGCTGCCGCCTTCGTCAAAAAATTTGAAGTAGCAAATCAAACAATGAAGTTAAATTCTGACACAGATTTTTATAATGATACTTATCAAACAGATGTTCATTTATCAGGTTTTAAACCATATTTAGAAGGCGGTAATTATTCTAATACAATTGATGAAGTGTGGGCTGAAGGTACTTTGGGTGTAATTAATGAAATGCTTCGAAGAGGAGAAAATGTAAACACCTATTTGAGCTCGATATTTGTCATGCAAGATGCTGATTCGCGAGGTGGTTTGGTTTCTAGTAATCGGAATGAGGGAGAGTTTCATATATGGCCATCAGTTGCTGACACAGCTTGGTTATATATTGATTTAGTAGATTATGATGCTATTTGGAAACGTGATAGATAGATTGAAAGCAGGGATAATTTGAGTTATCCCTGCTTTTTTAGTATTGATTTTTTATTCAATTATTCTGATTGTTCTTGCTGTTGCTTTAACTGGATAGCTACTAGATATATTTCCGTAGTATATAATTTCTACATTCATTCCCTCTGTTAAATCATTTGCTGGAATTTCTTCTTCACTATCACCGATGTATACTTTAGTAACGCCAGTTTTTGATACAATTGCTTTTTCAAGAGCATGTGCAGAAGAATTGGTTTCTTTATTGCCTTCAACTAAAAAAGAAACAAGATTGTTATTAGCATCATAAGTGATAGTTTTTACAGTACCATTAGTAGTATAAACAACTTCTTGTTTAGCTGGTGCAGGCGCTGCTGGTGCAGGAGTTGCAGTAGAATCAGGTGTGGGCGCAGGTGCTGGTGTTGTAGTACATCCTGCAATTCCAATGAATATAAGTGATAAAATTAATATCAGAATACTTAATTTTTTTATTTTCATAATAGTTATCTCCCTTCTTTATAATATTAATATAATAGTTATACACCTATATAATAGTCTATTTATTTTTAGTATAATATGCTCCAGGATAAATTATCAACACTATTACAAAAAAAACAAAAAAATAGCTATTTATCATTGTCTATTGACTTTAACCAATCCTTTTGCATATAATCATAATTAAATCTATATACTAAGTTATGAAAAGAAGTAGTAGCAGGTATTAATGAATTATCAGAGAATCGATGGTCGGTGTGAATCGATATTATTAACTTGTGAACTCGTCTTTGAACTTTTAGAAGGGAAATTAAGTACTTTCTAACGTGAATCTGCGTTAATGACAAAAGTGGTATTGTTATTATTAATACCATTAGGGTGGTACCACGGGAAAATAACCTCTCGTCCCTAGCAATTTGCTAGAGATGAGAGGTTTTATTTTATTTATTCTATAAATCAGGGGGTAATTGTAATGGAAAGGATCTATAATCCAAAAGTAATTGAAGCGAAATGGCAAAGAATTTGGGAAGAGACTGAAGCATTCAAAACAGATGAAGATGAAACTGAAGGCAAACCCAAGTTTTATGCTTTGGAACAATTTCCATATCCATCAGGTGATGGTTTACATATGGGTCATGTAAGAGTGTATACAATTGGAGATGTTATTGCACGTTTTAAGTCAATGAAGGGCTATCGTGTTCTGCATCCTATGGGAGCTGATGCATTTGGATTGCCTGCTGAGAATGCTGCAATTCAGAGAGGTGCAAAACCTAGTGAGTGGACTATAAAAAATATGGAACGAATCCGCAATGAACAAAAAAGATTAGGTACATCGTATGACTGGGATCGATATCTAGGAACATGTTTGCCTGATTATTATAAATTTACACAGTGGTTGTTTTTACTTTTTTATGAAAAAGGACTAGCTTATAAAAAAGAAGCAGCTGTTAATTGGTGTCCAGGATGCAACACTGTTTTAGCTAACGAACAAGTGGAAGAGGGAAAATGTTGGCGTTGCAGTAGTGAGGTTTCGAAGAAAAAATTAAGCCAATGGTTTTTAAAAATTACAGATTATGCTGAACGATTACTAAATGATTTAGATGAATTAGATGGTTGGCCAGATAAAGTTAAAATGATGCAGAAAAACTGGATAGGGAAAAGCGAAGGTGCAGAGATAGTATTTACGGTCCCTGAACTTAATGATGCGGAAATACCTGTTTTTACGACACGACCGGATACTCTATATGGTGTAACTTATATGGTTGTAGCCCCTGAGTACCCACTCGTGCCAGAGCTAATATCTGGCAAAGAAAATGAGCAAAAAATTATTAAGTTTATTGATGATTTAAAGAAAGAAAGTGAAATAACTAGGACATCAACGGAAACCGAGAAGATTGGTTATTTTACTGGCAGTTATGCAAAGCATCCTTTAACTGGTGAAAATATTCCGATTTGGGTTGCTAATTATGTTTTAGTAGATTATGGAACAGGTGCCGTAATGGGAGTTGCAGCACATGATGAAAGAGACTTTGCTTTTGCAAAAAAATATGATTTACCGATTAAGGTTGTAATTCAACCAAAAGATGAGCAATTATTGGTTGAAAATATGATAGATGCTTATACAGAAGATGGAATTCAAGTTAATTCAGGTATATTTGATGGTATGAATAATAGAGAGGCACTTACTAAGATTAGTGAGTACTTAGAAAAAGAAGACAAAGGTAAAGCGACTATTACTTATCGTTTACGGGATTGGTTGATTTCTCGACAGAGGTATTGGGGAGCACCTATACCAATAATTTATTGTGATGAATGTGGAACTATACCAGTACCTTTAGGGGATTTGCCCGTTATATTACCTGAGGATGTTGTGTTTGATGGTAAAAATAACCCATTGACTACATCAGAATCCTTTGTTAATATTTCTTGCCCTAAGTGTGGCAAACCAGCAAAACGTGAAACGGATACGATGGATACTTTTATTGATTCTTCATGGTATTATTTTAGATATATCAGTCCAAATAATGATGATGTGCCGTTTGATTCAAAACGAGTAAATAGTTGGATGCCTGTAGATGAATACGTTGGTGGTGTTGAGCATGCTGTATTACACTTGCTTTACTCACGATTTTTTACTAAGGTTTTGTATGATGCTGGCTTGATAGGATTTGAAGAGCCTTTTAAATCTTTATTAACTCAAGGTATGGTTATTAAGGATGGAGCAAAAATGTCTAAATCTAAAGGCAATGTTGTTAGCCCTAATGAAATATTTGAAAAGTATGGTGCCGATACAGGCCGATTATTTATATTATTTGCTGCACCACCTGATCGTGATTTAGATTGGACAGATGCAGGAGTAGAGGGAAGTTTTCGATTTCTTAATCGAGTATGGAGAATGGTAATTAATAATTTAGATATTTTAACACAAAAAAATTTACTAGAGGTTAACACTGATGAAGAAAAAGAATTGCGCCGTATAATTCATATGACTATTAAAAGGGCAACTGATGATATAGCTGAAAGAAGCAATTTTAATACGGCCATAAGTTCGATAATGGAGTTAGTAAACAAGATTTATCTTTATCCTGCAGATGCTAATAAGGCATTATTAAGAGAAGCTATTGAAAAGGTAGTAATACTGCTTTCTCCAATGACACCTCATATTACTGAAGAATTGTGGCAACTAATGGGTCATAAGGAAAGTATATATAAAGTGTCATGGCCGTCTTTTCAAGAGGAGTATCTTGCTTTAGCTGAAACGGAGATTGCGATACAAGTTAATGGGAAGTTAAGAGGGAAAATAATTCTTCCAACAGAATCTACGAAAGAAGAAATTGAAAAAATAGTTATGGATCATGAAAAGATAAATGAGTGGACACAGGGGAAACAAATTAAGAAAGTAATTATAGTACCGAAGAAATTAGTCAATATTGTTGTAGTTTAATTTAAAATAATTTTATTAAAAAAACAAGAAGAATATTAATATTCCTCTTGTTTTTTTAATTTTATTTGCAATTTTATTTTCCGAAATCCGTAGTTATCGGTGTCAT